>JAKMFM010000092.1 GCA_022425445.1 Planktomarina sp. | reverse complement strand
AGCTGTTGCGCGCGGCGGCTCTGCTGGAAGCCAGTATCGATTTTTCGGATGAAGAGATACCGGGTGACCTTTCTGTAGAGGTTGTCAAACTGGTAGAGGAAACGTGTGGGTCGATAGCTTCAATTTTAGAACGATCTACTATGGCATCGAAAATCCGCACAGGGTTTACGGTGGCGATAATCGGAGCTCCAAATGTTGGTAAATCGACCTTATTAAACGCTATTGTGGGTCGACAAGCGGCAATCACGTCAAACGTAGCTGGAACGACGCGAGATGTGATTGAATGTCGGGTTGATTTGCAGGGTCTTGCAGTCAGCTTTTTTGACACAGCCGGATTGCGCGATTCTGAGGATGAGATAGAAAACCTTGGTATATCAAAAGCATATGAGATGGCATCGGCTGCTGATATTCGTGTGTTTTTGGTTGAAGAAGAGGGGGCGGTTCTCCCCATTGCCCATCGCGATGGAGATATTGTCTGTCTGAATAAGGCGGATGAGAGGCAGCCTGGTGTTGCGGCGGTTTCTGGAAAAACAGGAGAGGGCGTATCGGAGCTGCTGAGACAAATTTCTGAACGCTTAATGGTGAAAACCCCTCAAGACGTGGTGGCGATCCGCGAGCGACAAATTACGGGATTGCGGGCGGCCGAAACCTTTTTAAAGCGGGTTTTGGAGCTGCTCCGCGCCGATCCGCTGCCGTTTGAACTGGCCAGCCAAGAGCTGTATTTTGCCCTCAGTGAATTGGATTTCGTTTTCGGTCGCATTGATATAGAGTCAGTGTTGGATGAAATTTTCTCAAGTTTCTGTTTGGGTAAGTAGGGAGCCTGTTTCACGTGAAACATTTTGATGTTGTTGTAGTGGGTGGTGGGCATGCTGGTAGCGAAGCGCTTCATGCGGCCTGCCGCTATGGCTTGCGCGCTGCACTGGTGACTTTGGATGCAAGCAAAGTCGGCGTGATGTCGTGCAATCCAGCGATCGGTGGTTTGGGGAAAGGTCATTTGGTTCGCGAAATTGATGCGTTAGATGGCATTATGGGCACAGCGGCCGATCTTTCTGGTATCCAATTTCGCCTTTTGAACCGCAGCAAGGGTCCCGCAGTACAGGGACCGCGGACGCAATCGGATCGGCAGCTGTATCTCCAGGCAATTCAGGCGCTGCTCTCGCAGCAGGACTATACATTGATTGGGGGTGAAGCGGTGGCCTTGATGTCAAGCGGCGGCGCCGTCGATGGTGTCCGGTTGGCCGATGGTTCAGAAATACCGGCTCGCGCGGTCATTCTGACGGCTGGCACTTTTATGCGCGGCACGATTCATATTGGCAACAGGCGTGTCTCGGCGGGTCGCATGGGCGAGAGGGCGGCAGATGAGTTGTCACAGCAGATGGAATCTCTGGGCGCAGTATTTGGCCGTCTGAAAACGGGCACACCTCCTCGGCTGAACGGCGATACAGTTGACTGGCAGCGCTTGGAGCATCAGCCCGCTGATGCCGATCCCGTGATGTTGTCATTTCTTTCAAAGAGCCCTGAGGTGGAGCAGATTAGCTGCGGTATTACACATACCAATGCCCACACACATGACATTATTCGCCAAAATATAGAACAGTCAGCAATGTATGGGGGGCACATCGAGGGTGTTGGGCCGCGATATTGCCCCTCTATTGAAGATAAAATTATTCGTTTTGCTGATAAGACCAGCCACCAAGTCTTTTTGGAGCCCGAAGGCCTCAAGACAAATTGTGTTTATCCTAACGGAATTTCAACATCCCTGCCGGTAGACGTACAGGAGGCTTATGTCAGGTCTATCGTGGGATTGGAGAATGTGGAAATTCAACAGCCCGGATACGCCATAGAATATGATTTCCTAAATCCTCAGGGCTTATCAAGTGACTTAGAGTCGAATCTGATAAGTGGGTTGTTCTTGGCGGGTCAAATAAATGGAACGACCGGTTATGAAGAGGCCGCGGCTCAGGGTCTGGTTGCGGCGGTCGGTGTTGCCAAAAGGCTGAAGGGCGTGTCTCCAATTACTTTTGATCGCAGCACCAGCTATATCGGTGTTATGATCGACGATTTGATCACGCGGGGTGCGACGGAGCCGTATCGAATGTTCACTTCGCGGGCAGAGTTCCGATTGAAACTCCGTGCAGATAATGCTGATCAGCGGTTAACGGAGCAAGGATACGCCTCTGGGTTGGTGTCTGACCTGAGGCACAATACCTATCAAGAAAAACTGCGCTACCTCGACCGGTGTCGCGATTTGTTGTCATCAATGGCCGTGTCGCCCAACCAGGCGCGACAAGCAGGGATCGAGCTTGGGCTCGATGGCCGCCGCCGCAATGGGCATGAATTGCTGTCGATCCCGGGGGTTACGACCGCTCAGCTTGCAGAGTTGGCTCCGGCTTTGGCTGATTGTGATGGAGCTTCGCTCGACCAAGCCGCACGCGAGGCGCTTTATGTGACCTATATCGAACGTCAGGGCCGCGACATCGACGCGCTGGCGCGCGATTTGAACATTAAGATCCCAGAAAGCTTTCACTACGCGAGCGTGGCGGGGCTGTCCTCAGAAATGATCGTAAAATTAAGTGCAGCGCGTCCGGAGTCGCTTGGTGCCGCCAAGAATATTGAGGGGGTAACGCCGGCGGCCTTAACTGCAGTGTTGTTGAGCATGAAGTCGCAAGGGTTAAAAAACGCGGGATGAGCATAAGAGAAGCCCTTACCAGCTTAAATGTTTCACGTGAAACAGAGGCCCAGCTGCATGACTTTGTTGCTCTGGTTAAGAAGTGGAATCCGGTCATAAATTTGATTGCACGGAGCAGCGTTCCCAACATTTGGAGCCGCCATATAGACGATTCGGCTCAAATCGTTGCACTGGCCAACGCCTCAGGCCCTTGGATCGACATTGGAAGCGGCGGGGGCTTTCCTGGCATTGTCGCTGCTATTTGCTTGAAAGAGGTTGCCCCATCCACCAGCGTTACCTTGGTCGAAAGCGACGTCAGAAAGGCCGCCTTTCTTCGCCAAGCCGCTGTAACGCTCAAGCTAAATTGCGAAATTTACAGTTCCAGAATTGAATCTTTGACGTTGCCGCGGGCTGCTACCCTTTCAGCTCGCGCCCTTGCGCCTTTGCCCGTGCTTTTTCAATATGCCGAAAGGCTTGTTAGAAAGGACGGTGTTTGTTTGTTTATGAAGGGTCAAACATATCATGAGGAGCTTGCGGCAGCACAAAAATCATGGTCATTTGAATACGACATCGTACAGAGCCAGACAGATCTTACCGCAGCGGTGTTGAAAATCAGGAATATTCGTCGTGCAGCAGATTAAGCCAAAAATTTTCGCCATTGCCAATCAGAAAGGTGGGGTAGGGAAAACAACCACAACCCTGAATTTGGCAGCTGCTATCGCAGAGGCCGGCTTTAAGGTACTGGTTATGGATCTTGACCCTCAGGGCAATGCCTCAACGGGACTTGGCTCCCATGCCGATGCGCGTGAATTTACAACTTACGAAGCTTTAACCGCCACTCAGTTTGAGCCTCGGTTTATACAAAACACAGACATTGAAAATATCGATCTCGTTCCGTCCACAACCGATCTCAGCTCTGCTGATATTGAGCTGGCCAGCGCCAAAAACCGCAGCGAGATGTTGCGTAAGGTTTTGGGCAACTCAGACCTATCAAAGTACGACTATGTATTGTTAGACTGCCCGCCATCACTTAACGTTTTAACTGTGAATGCCCTGATTGCGGCCCACGCGCTTATTATTCCATTGCAAAGCGAGTTTTTTGCCTTGGAAGGACTGTCACAATTGCTGATGTCTGTGCGGGAGGTTCGGGATCTCGGCAACCCAGATCTCCGGATTGAGGGGGTGGTGCTCACAATGTATGACGCGCGCAACCGCCTATCGTTGCAGGTTGAAGAAGATGCGCGGGAAAACCTAGGCGAATTGGTCTTTAAAACAGTCATTCCAAGAAACGTTCGAATAAGCGAGGCACCTTCCTTTGCAATGCCCGTCTTGAGTTATGATAGCAGATCCAAAGGTGCGGAAGCCTATCGCGCTCTGGCCCAAGAAATTTTGGCACGAAGATGATAAAGAGTTAGGACACGCTATGGCCAACACACCCAAACGCCAAAGAGGACTCGGTAGGGGGCTATCCGCCCTGATGGCAGATATTGAACAGACCGTTGGAGAGACGGGGTCCGTCAATTCTGAGCGGCGAAATGAAATGCTTGTACCGGTCGAAACCATACATCCAAACCCGGACCAGCCGCGACGGCACTTTGATGCCGATGACCTCAATGACCTCGCCGGGTCCATTCGGTCTAAGGGCATAATACAGCCGCTGGTCGTGCGCGCACATCCGGTGAAGGCTGGTGAATATGAAATTGTCGCGGGCGAACGGCGTTGGCGCGCCTCGCAACTTGCCCAGCTGCATGAATTGCCCGTTGTGGTGCGCGAATTTTCCGACTTGGATGTGCTTGAGATTGCAATCATTGAGAACATTCAGCGCGCAGACCTCAATCCAATTGAGGAGGCAATTGGATATCGCCAGCTCATGGATAAATTTGGTCATACGCAAGAGCAAATGGCCGAAGCGCTTGGCAAGTCGCGCCCACATATCGCAAATGTTCTGCGGCTTTTGGCGCTACCGGAGGATGTTCAGCGTTTTGTCATCAACGGCAGCCTTTCAAGTGGCCATGCCCGTGCATTGATCACAGCGCCCAACGCCTCTGATTTGGCGCGTGTTGTTATTGCGCGTGGGTTGTCTGTCCGGCAGACGGAAAAATTGGTGAAAGAACCGAAAGCACAAGGCAAAGAGCGCGCACCAAAATCTGCCAAAGATGCAGACACGCGTGCGTTGGAGGGAGATCTCTCCGCAGCCCTTAAGATGGCGGTTTCAATAGCGCACAATCCCGGACAAGAGGGCGGTTCGATTACCATTCGCTATAAAAATTTAGAGCAACTTGATGAGCTGTGTCGCCACCTGGCTGGACTTTAATACATCAAAGTCTGCACCAACTGGTTCAATAGGGGGCGACCGGCCTCTGTGGCTCGAATTTGATCTCCTGAGAGATCCAGAAGGCGCAATTCAAACAGGTGGTCTGGGATCTGCATCGGAGCGTTTGCGATGTTTTCAACGCGCTTCCGCGAAATCCCATCGGATAACCGCAACCCCATCATGATTAACTCATTGGCATGATCTTGCGAGGTTAAAACGTCTTGATGGCTGGTTCCACTGTTTTGTACCGCCACCCGCTCCAACCAGGCCTTCGGCGCCAGGGCTGTTCTCGTGGCTTGACGTTTGCCGGCCAGGGTTATCCGCCCATGGGCCCCGGGTCCAATGCCGACGTAATCGCCACCGCGCCAATAGATGATATTATGTATTGATTCCAATGATTTATTAGAGTAATTCGATACCTCATAGGCGTGTAACCCAGCCTTGGCACAAATCTCGTTGGTTGCATCGAACATGTCCGCGCTTAAGTCTTCAGTGGGCAATCCCCCTAACTTTCCTGCCTGCGCACGAAAGCCAAAGGCCGTCCCTGGCTCAATTGTGAGCTGATACAAGGACAAATGCCCGGCGCTCAATTCAATGGCTTCGGTCAGCTCGTTTTGCCAAGCTGCAAGCGTTTGATCTTGCCGTGCATAGATCAAATCAAAACTCACACGTTCAAAATATGTCTTTGCCACAGCCAGCGCGGACCGCGCTTCAGCCACGGAATGCAATCGACCGAGGCGCTTCAGGTCAGGGTCGTTTAGCGCCTGAATTCCCATAGAAATACGGTTTACGCCTGCCGCGCGAAAATCAGCGAAGCGAGACGCCTCAACAGAGGATGGATTGGCCTCCAGCGTAATCTCAACATCATTCGCGAACGCCCAATGGGAGCGCGCGCGATCAATCAATCTCTTAACCATCTTGGGCGGCATCAAGCTTGGGGTGCCCCCACCAAAAAAAATTGAGTTCAATAGGCGATCTTGGGTGAGTTCCCCATGTCGATCCAATTCGCTTAACAGGGCCTTTTCCCATATATCGTTGTCCACAGTGGCGCTGACGTAGGAATTGAAGTCACAATAAGGGCACTTCGCTTCACAAAATGGCCAATGGATATAAAGACCAAACCCGCCATGCCGCCAATCTTCCATTATGAAAGACAGCCAGACACCAACTTCTTGAAGGCATCTGCCCGATGGCTTAGCGGGTGCTTTTGCTCTGGAAGCATTTCGCCAAATGTCTGATCATACCCATCGGGTTGAAACATGGGATCAAAGCCGAACCCATGCACCCCGCGCAGCGGCCAAACCACATGTCCTGGCGCAATTCCAGTGAAAATCTCATCGTGACCATCTGGCCAGGCCAAACATAATGTACAATTAAACAGAGCACGCCGCGGGAAGGGCGCACTTGCCGCCTCCAGCTCTTCCCACACTCGCGTCATTGCCATGGTAAAATCGCGCCCATTGGGTGTGTGTGCCCAATCGGCCGTGTAAACTCCGGGCGCGCCATCCAGCCCATCAACACAAATACCGCTGTCGTCAGACAGAGCTGGCAGACCCGCTGCCTGCGCCGCAAAATGTGCTTTCAGGCGCGCATTTCCGGCGAAACTGGTTTCTGTCTCATCAGGTTCTTCCAGACCCAGATCCCCAGCACTGACACATGCAATGCCAAAGGGCGCTAAAAGGGGCTGAATTTCGCGCAGCTTACCTTGGTTGTGACTGGCCAAAACAATTTTAGGTTCGGTAAGCTTGCGCATCAGCCAACGGCCGCCAATTGCGCAGCCACCAGTTGCGATACGCCCGCCTCAGCGAGGTCCATCAATTGTCCCATTTGGTCGCGCGAGAAGGTTGCGCCCTCGGCAGACATCTGGACTTCAACCAATTTGCCCGATCCTAACATCACGAAATTGCCATCAACCCCGGCCTCACTGTCCTCTGGATAGTCGAGATCCAAAACAGCTTGGCCGGCATAAATCCCGCAGCTCACTGCGGCCACAGGATCCGCGAGCGGATCGCTTATAATATCTCCGGCTTTCATAAGTTTTTGCACAGCGAGCTTCAGTGCAACCCAACCGCCCGTAATCGCGGCGCAGCGCGTCCCCCCATCAGCTTGGATCACATCACAATCAATACTGATTTGCCGCTCTCCCAACGCCACCCGATCCACACCGGCACGCAAGCTCCGCCCGATGAGGCGCTGAATTTCTTGAGTGCGGCCAGACTGGCCGTTCTTGGCCTCGCGGCGCATGCGCGTGTGGGTAGCACGGGGCAGCATTCCATATTCTGCCGTTACCCAACCCAGTCCTGAGTTCCGCAGAAACGGTGGTACGCGCTCTTCCAAACTGGCTGTGCACAGCACATGCGTGTCGCCAATCTTGATCAAACAAGACCCTTCGGCGTGACGGGTGACGTTTGTTTCAATGACAATGTCACGCATTTGATTTAATTCTCGATTTGATGGTCGCATCGCTTGTCCTCTCACGGTTCATGCGCGAATATGCGAAGCGGACCCCAAATAGCAAGGCTTAGGTGAATGGATTCGTCTACAGAGTTATTTTCAGAAATGGATGCCCGCAGCCGTGAAGTGTTTCAACGGGTTGTGGAAAGCTACCTGTCGTCAGGGGAACCGATGGGCAGCAACACGTTAACCCAGCAAATGACTCAGCCTGTGAGTGCCGCCACTATTCGCAATGTTATGAAAGACCTAGAGCTCCTGGGTCTGCTCGACAGCCCCCATACATCTGCTGGCCGCCAGCCCACAGAGCTTGGTCTGCGCATGTTTGTTGACGGCATCTTGGAAATTGGCGAGCCGGATGCGGCGGCCCAGCGCAAGATATCCGCAACCATGGATGAAAATGACAGCATCACTGGTATGCTTGATCGTATGTCCAGTGCGCTTTCCGGGCTGACCCGTGGTGCATCTTTGGTTTTGGCGCCGAAAAAGGCGTCATCGATAAAACACATTGAGTTGGTATCTTTGGCGACGGATCGCGCGCTGGTGGTGTTGGTGTTTGCCAATGGAGAGGTCGAGAATCGGGTATTTCGCCCGCCTTTGGGTCAAACGCCAAGCCAAATGCGTGAGGCCGTAAACTTTTTAAATGTGATCGGTCAGGGCCGAACATTGCAAGAGTTGAAATCCAGCATTTCTACAGAGATAAAAAACCATCGCTCTGAATTGGATGTGTTGACAACTGGCTTGGTTGAGGCGGGCGTGGCCGTCATGCAAGATGCTGGCGGCGATAATGAGCGATTAATCGTCCGCGGCAGATCGAATCTCCTCGAGACCGCTGGCACAGCGGAAGATTTGGAACGGGTGCGGGTGCTCTTCGATGACCTCGAACGCAAGCGGGATATCGCGGAATTCCTGCAATTAACTGATGAAGGCGAGGGGGTTCGCATTTTTATTGGCGCTGAGAACAAACTATTTTCACTTTCGGGTTCCTCTTTGGTGGTTTCTCCCTATATGAACGCTGACCAAAAGGTGGTTGGCGCCATTGGCGTAATCGGACCCACGCGTCTGAATTACGGTCGGATTGTGCCAATTGTGAATTATACTGCTCAAATGGTCGGGCGGGTATTATCTGATCGAGGTTAGGTACAGATGGCAAAAGAACATGAAGACGAGTTTCTCCAGGACGTAAGTCTTGCTGAAGAAGAAGAATATGGTGATGAAGAATACACCGAGGAGGAGCTAGAGCTTGATGCTCTACGCGCCGAGCGTGATGATCTCAAAGATCGCTGGATGCGGGCCCTTGCGGATGCAGAAAATGCTCGTAAGCGCAGCGATCGTGATCGCAGAGAGGCTGAGAATTATGGCGGCTCAAAACTCGCCCGCGATCTCCTGCCGGTGTATGATAATCTCAAACGCGGCCTTGAAGCCGCGACCGATGAACAACGTGAAGTTTCGGCCGCGTTGATTGAGGGGGTGGAGCTCACTATGCGGGAAGTTGTCAATGTTTTTAAAAAACATGGCATCGAACCCATCTCGCCAGAAGTTGGCGAGCGTTTTGATCCCCAAAATCATGAGGCAATGTTTGAAGCGCCTGTTCCGGGAACAAAAGCAGGGGATATCATTCAAGTGATGACCGAAGGTTTTATGCTGCACGATCGCCTTTTGCGCCCTGCGCAAGTGGGTGTGTCTTCAACGCCAGGCTAAGGCTTTACAATGATCTTTGCGACAACGAAGGGCGGCCCGCGGGCCGCCTTTTATGTTTTAAGTATAGATTTCAGCTCATAAATGAGATCCAAGGCCTGCTTGGCGCTCAAGCTATCGGGCTGGATCGCATTAAATGCTTCTTCAAGCTCTGAGTGAGCGGATGGTGCGGGCGCTGACATCGCCACGGCGGAAAAAAGGGGCAAATCGTCGATGAGGGCTTTTTGCTTGCTGTGCCCTTCGCGCTCGCCCCGCTCTAAAGCGTCAAGGACCACTTTTGCGCGCTCTAAAACGGACTGTGGCAAACCGGCCAATTTGGCCACTTGCACCCCATAGGATCGATCCGCAGCACCTTTCTTGACCTCATGTAAGAACACAACATCTCCTTGATACTCTCGAACGGTAACAGTCGCATTGTCCACATGGTCCAGTTTGGCAGTCAACTGGGTCAGCTCATGGTAATGCGTGGCAAATAAGGCGCGGCACTGATTGACTTCGTGCAAATGCTCCAGGGTTGCCCAGGCGATCGACAGCCCATCATAGGTTGACGTGCCGCGGCCAATTTCATCTAAAATCACCAAGGCGCGGTCATCTGCTTGGTTCAAAATGGCCGCGGTTTCCACCATTTCCACCATAAAGGTCGACCGCCCGCGTGCCAAATCATCGGCCGCCCCAACACGGCTAAAAATTTGTGAAACAATGCCAATTTCAGCCCGGGCAGCCGGCACAAAGGAGCCGGCCTGTGCCAAAAGAGCAATCAAGGCATTTTGACGCAAGAATGTTGATTTACCGGCCATGTTCGGTCCGGTCAGCAACCAAATCATGTCATCTGTGCTGGTCAAATTGCAATCATTGGCAACAAACACCGTTTCCGCCTGTGCTTTGATGGCTGCCTCGACCACCGGATGACGGCCCTGTTCAATGATAAAGTCGCGGCTGTCATTCAAAACGGGTCGGACCCAACCCTCGGCCATGGCCAATTCCGAAAACGCAGCTGCGACGTCAATTTCCGCAATCGCCACTGCCAAAGCTTGCAGCGGGGCGGCGTGATCTAAAACCTGTGCGCAGAGACCGGCAAAAATTTCTAACTCTAACCCTGTCGCCCGGCCAGCGGCATTCAGGATTTTGGTTTCCATATCGCCCAGCTCGACCGTCGTAAAGCGAACAGCATTGGCAGTGGTTTGTCGGTGAATAAACGTGTCACTCAAAGGCGCCGCCATCATGCGCTGGGCATGGGTCGCGGTGGTTTCAACGAAATACCCCAGCACATTGTTATGCTTTATTTTCAAAGATGAAATTCCGGATTGATCGGTGTAATCGGCTTGCATCCTGGCAATGACCGACCGCGCTTCATCCCTAAGGGCAGCTATCTCATCCAGCTCCGACGAATAGCCGGTGGCGACAAATCCACCATCCCGCGCCAGAAGGGGCGCATCGGAGACTAAGGCGCGATCCAATTCATCGGACAGAGCCTCAAATCCCTTTAGATCATCTACAGCGTTGTGCAGGAGTGGCGGTAAATCGTGTTGGACTAAAAGCGCATGTACCTGCGCCGCCTGGATGATGCCGTTCCCAAGTGCCAGCAAGTCTCTTGGACCACTGCGCTCCAGAGCCACACGCCCCAAGGCGCGTTCAACATCGGGCAACTGCTTCAAGCCTGATCGCACCGCGTCGCGCAATCCGCTTTGGCCACAGAAAAACGCCACAGCCGAAGCGCGCTCCTCGATGGTTGCGAGGCGTTGAGATGGTGTCGTGATGCGGCGAAACAGAAGCCGCGCCCCAGCAGCGGTCACAGATCGATCCACAACGGACAATAAGGAGCCAGATCTTTCCCCCGACAGCGTTTGGGTCAGCTCAAGGTTTTTGCGCGTCGCCGCATCAATCGCGACAAAATCATCTCGGGCTTCACGCACGGGCCGGCGCAAAAGTGGCAGCTGGCCTTTCTGAGTGGCGGAAAGATATTCAATCAGCCCAGAAACTGCAGCGATATCTGCGCGACCAAATTCTCCAAGACCGCCAAGGTCTCCAACACCATAGGCCTTGCAAATCTTGTCTGCGCCGGCAGAGCTGTCGAAAACGTTCTGTGGCAACTCGGTCGCTGCTGCGCCGGACTCCCGGATAATTTCTAAAAATTCATTGGAGGCTCCCTCAGCCACGAGCACTTCAGCCGGGGCAAGCCGGGCAAGCTCTGGCCCCAATCGCACGGGCGGGCAGGGGCTGTACCGCAGATCTCCGGTTGAAATATCCACCCAGGACAGACAACTTTGGTTGCGCACCTGCACAAAACTGGCCAGAAAATTACTCTCCCGCGGGTGCAGCAGCGTATCTTCGGTTAGGGTGCCCAGGGTGACCAAACGCACCACGCCCCGTTTCACAACGGATTTCGCGCCGCGCTTCTTTGCCTCTTGCGGGTTTTCCAGCTGTTCACAGACCGCAACGCGAAATCCTTTTCGAATGAGGTTGAGCAAATAACCTTCCGCTGCATGCACTGGCACGCCGCACATTGGGATATCCGCGCCCTGATGTTTGCCGCGTTTCGTTAGTGTAATATCGAGCGCCTGTGCGGCAGCGACGGCATCGTCGAAAAACAGCTCGTAAAAATCTCCCATGCGATAGAACAATAGGGCGGAGGGGTAGCCCTCCTTGATCTCAAGAAACTGTGCCATCATGGGCGTGACTGACTGGTCGGGCTTGCTCACAGGTTGATCTCCATTTATGGCAAGTATTAGGCAAAACCTGCGACGAAAGAAAGCAATCATCGGGATGGTTTTTGAATTGGTTTGACCTCAGGTTAGCGGCGGTTCATTCTGGCGCGAAGATGGCGCGGGGTTGATGCGCAGCTCACCAAAGTACAAGCGGCGCAGTTGCTCCGTATTGGTGGGTTGCCAAAAATTGAATTGCACCAACGAAATGGATAGTTTAATATTAAACTAATTTTAAACGGAGTGCTGTAATGCCCAATAACAAAGTCACAGACGCTGATGCGTTGGCCTACCATTTAGAACCAACGCCCGGTAAATTTGAGATTACCGCCTCTGTGCCTATGACAACACAGCGCGATCTTTCTTTGGCCTATTCGCCGGGTGTTGCGGCTCCTTGTTTGGCCATCGCAGATAAACCTGAACTTGCCTATGACTATACCAATAAGGGCAACCTTGTGGCGGTGATTTCCAATGGGACGGCCGTCTTGGGTCTCGGCAATTTAGGAGCTTTGGGCTCAAAACCCGTTATGGAAGGTAAAGCGGTTTTATTTAAGCGCTTTGCGGATGTGAACTCCATCGATATCGAGCTGGACACCGAAAACCCAGAAGAATTTATCAATGCCGTGAAGCTCATGGGCCCAACCTTTGGCGGCATCAACCTCGAAGACATCAAGGCACCCGAGTGTTTCATCATCGAGCAAGCCTTGAAAGAGGTTATGGACATACCGGTTTTCCATGATGATCAACACGGAACAGCTGTGATCTGCGCGGCAGGACTTATCAATGCGCTGCATTTATCTGGTAAAAAAATTCAGGATGTGAAGATTGTTTTGAATGGTGCTGGAGCGGCAGGGATCGCTTGTATTGAACTTTTGAAATCCATGGGTGCCAAACATAATAATTGTATCGTGTGTGATACCAAAGGCGTGATTTATCAGGGGCGTACTGGGGGTATGAACCAATGGAAATCTGCTCATGCTATTTCAACAGAGTTGCGCAGTTTGGATGACGCAATGGTGGATGCAGATGTGTTCTTGGGTGTTTCCGTTAAGGGAGCAGTTACGCCGGCAATGGTGGAAAGCATGGCCCCGGATCCTGTGATTTTTGCCATGGCCAATCCTGATCCTGAAATTACGCCGGAAGAGGCACATGCCGTGCGCCCAGATGCGATTGTGGCAACAGGGCGCTCAGACTATCCCAATCAGGTCAACAATGTTTTGGGTTTCCCTTATTTGTTCCGCGGCGCGCTGGATATTCACGCTCGAGCGATCAATGATGAGATGAAGATTGCTTGCGCGCGCGCTCTCGCGGATTTAGCCCGTGAAGAGGTGCCCGATGAGGTGGCTTTGGCCTATGGTACAAAGTTGAGCTTTGGCCGCGATTATATCATTCCAACGCCCTTTGATCCGCGTTTGATCTATCGCATTCCGCCCGCGGTTGCGCGCGCTGGAATGGACACTGGCGCGGCCCGCCGGCCGATTGTGGATATGGACGGCTATGAACTGTCTTTGAAAACCCGCATGGACCCCACAGCGAGTATTTTGCGGGGGATCAATGCGCGTGCACGCTCGGCGCAGGCGCGGATTATCTTTGCCGAAGGGGATGACGAGCGGGTCTTGCGCGCCGCTGTATTGTATCAACGCCAAGGATTTGGAAAATCCATTGTCGTAGGTCGAGAAAGTGATGTACATCAAAGGCTGGAGGCCGCGGGACTTGGCGATGCCGCCGGTGAGCTGGAAGTGGTGAATGCAGCGAACACAGAACATTTGGAAGATTACAAAAATTATCTCTACCAACGCTTGCAACGCAAAGGTTTTGATAAAACCGACGTGCATCGTCTTGCGGCTCGGGATCGTCACGTTTTTGGATCTTTGATGCTTGCGCATGGGCACGGTGATGGTCTGGTCACGGGGGTGACGCGCAAATCGGCGCATGTCTTAGAATTGATCAGCCATGTTTATGACGTGGGCCCGCATGATGGCGCGGTTGGGGTAACTGCGATTTTGTCCAAAGGCAAAATCACTTTGATTGCTGATACATTGGTGCATGAATGGCCCGATGAAAATGACCTTGCCGACATCGCAGAGCGCGGTGCGAGCGTGGCGCGCGCCTTGGGCTTAGAGCCGCGGGTCGCTTTTGTGAGCTTTTCAACCTTTGGCTATCCGGTTTCAGAGCGTGCTGAAAAGATGCGCATTGCTCCGGATGTCTTGTTGAAACGTGGGGTTGATTTTGAATTTGAGGGCGAGATGGCAGTGGATGTGGCGCTCAACGTCAATGAGATGAAGAAATATCCCTTCAGCCGCCTCACTGGCCCGGCGAATGTCTTAGTGGTTCCAGCGCGGCATTCGGCTTCGATCTCTGTGAAGTTGATGCAGGAAATGGGTGGCGCGACGGTGATCGGACCTATTTTGACGGGCATCGATAAGCCAATTCAAATTTGCTCGACCGTGTCTTCTGTGAATGACATTCTCAACATGGCGGCGATCGCTGCCTGCAATATCAGATGACGATCTACAATTTTGGCTCTATTAACGCCGATTATTTCTACCAGGTGCCCCATAACCCGGCCCCTGGGGAAACCCTTGCGGCGACCGGTTTAGATCACGGCTTGGGTGGCAAGGGGGCCAATCAATCTGTCGCGATGGTTCAAGCGGGAGCGGATGTTGTGCATTTGGGAGCGGTGGGCCGCGATGGGGATTGGCTGCTTGAGCGGCTTGTGTCGTTGGGTGTGGCAACTGATGCAATTGCCCGCCTGTCCTGCACCTCTGGTCATGCCATTATTACGGTGGCCGCAGATGGTGAAAATGCCATTACGCTATACTCAGGAGCCAATACGGCGATGAGTGAGACGCAGCTCACCCAATGGCTGGCCCCGATCCGTGAGGATGATTGGCTGGTGATGCAAAATGAAACCGCCCATCAGCTTTTTGCGGCCCGTATGGCACGGGCTCAAGGCGCGCGTGTGGTGTATTCAGCCGCCCCTTTCGAGGCGAAGGCAGCGGCAGAGGTTTTGCCCTTTGTGAATATTTTATGTGCCAATGAACATGAGGTAGAAGCTTTGCAGCAGGCTCAGCGCTTGTCCAGTTTAGCCAGCCTTGGGCTTGATGGCATGCTTATCACCTATGGTTCAAAAGGAGCGGCCTATCATAATTTTTCTGCAGATCAGGTGTTTGAGGTTGCAGGAATTCCTGTCACCCCCGTCGACACCACAGGGGCGGGCGATACGTTCTGCGGATATTTCATAGCGCGATTGTCACTTGGAGAAGACCCTCAAACCGCCCTAACCTGCGCGAACCGCGCCGCTGCGCTTAAGGTGACACGATCCGGCACGGCGGAGTCCATTCCAAGTTTGCAAGAGGTGATGGAATTGGCCAGCTGAGCCATGGGATTGAAGCTCT
Source organism: Planktomarina sp. (assembly GCA_022425445.1). Lineage (GTDB taxonomy): Bacteria > Pseudomonadota > Alphaproteobacteria > Rhodobacterales > Rhodobacteraceae > Planktomarina. The sequence goes on along the minus strand of JAKMFM010000092.1, from coordinate 11,276 downwards.
TGCTGCGTTTCACCCCCTCCTGCGAGTTTTCCCTCTTGGCTCGAAACGTCTCTCAGCCTAGGCTTAATATATGACAGATCATGTAACAACCCACCAAGCTGCGGACGATGCCCGCAATGAAGATATTTTGATTTACCTCAATGGGCAGTTGCTGCCCAAGGAGCGGGCGGTCGTTAGCGTCTATGACAGCGGCTTCATGCTTGGAGATGGGGTTTGGGAAGGGTTACGCCTTTATAATGGTACATGGGCTTTTATGGATGAACACCTGAACCGCTTGTTTGAGGCGGCGAAGGCTGTCGATATTGATATTGGTATGGATCGCATCGCGGTGGTGCAGGCCCTGCGTGACACGCAAGCGGCCAACGGGATGCACAGCGATGCGCACGCTCGGCTTATGGTCACTCGGGGGATAAAGATCCGCCCGTTCCAGCATCCAGACCTGTCACAATCTGGCCCAACATTTACAATTATCATGGAGCACTCAAGGCCCAGCCTACCCCGCGGCATTCGTCTTGCCACTGTGCCGCATATGCGCGGTCTGCCCATGACACAGGACCCAAAATTAAATTCGCATTCCAAACTCAACTGCATTTTGGCTTGTATTGCGGCACAAAAGGCGGGAGCAGATGAGGCTTTGATGTTGGACGTGCATGGGTTTGTGAACACCACCAATGCTTGCAACTTTTTCATTGTGCGTGAAGGCGCTGTTTGGACGAGTACAGGAGACTATTGCATGAATGGTATCACCCGGCAAAAGGTCATTGATCTTTGCCGCGCCCATGACATCCCCGTGTTTGAGCGCAATTTCAGCCTGGTTGACACCTATGGTGCGCAGGAGGCTTTCCTGACCGGAACCTTTGGCGCGCAAACCCCTGTGATCGAGATTGATGGCCGCCCCATTGGAGATGGTGACATGGGGCCAGTCACGCGCCGTATTCGTGGGTTGTATCAAGACCTCATCGCTCAGGTTTGCGCATGAAGATCGCTATGTGGTCTGGTCCACGCAACCTGTCAACAGCGATGATGTATGCCTTTGGCAATCGGGCTGATACGCAGGTTGTCGATGAGCCATTTTATGGCGCCTATCTGCATCATTCAAATGCGAACCATCCGATGCGGGAGGAGATAATTGCAAGTATGGTCTGTGATCCTGCGCAGGTGAGCGCTGCGCTGGCAGGTCCGGTGCCTGATGGCGCGGCGATTTGGTATCAAAAACACATGACCCATCATATGCTGGCACATTTTTCAATGGATTTACTGGCGAACCTGCGCAATGTTTTTCTCATTCGCGATCCCGTTCGGGTGATTGCCAGCTATGCGCGCAAGCGCGCGCATGTAACGCTTTATGATCTTGGGTTTGTGCAGCAAAAGCAAATTTTTGAACATTGCCTAGCGCTGGGCCAGGAGCCGATTGTGATCGATAGTGACGATGTGTTGGCCAATCCAAAACCAGCGCTTATGGAGCTCTGCGCACGACTGGAAATTGCCTTTGATCCTGCGATGCTGCGGTGGGTGGCTGGGCCGCGGCCGCAAGATGGAATTTGGGCGACCCATTGGTATGATGCGGTGCACCGCTCTACTGGATTTGGACCCGCGCCAGGACCGGTGCCAAAACTTGATGCTGATTATGAGGCGCTCTGGCACCAAGCGCAGGCGATCTATAAGCAGCTTCAAGCCGCCAAATAATCGACTGCGATCGTCGTTTAGCGGATCCGGTTTTTACGCGCGGCCAAAAGCTTGAGGCGCAGGGCATTGAGCTGGATAAAGCCGGCGGCATCTTTTTGATCGTAGGCGCCCGCATCATCTTCAAACGTAACATGCGCTTCAGAATATAGGCTGTAATCTGACCAACGGCCCACAGTGCGGGCTGAACCTTTATAGAGCTTCAAGCGCACTGTTCCGGTGACATGCTCTTGAGACCTGTCAATCAAAGCCTGAAGCATTTCGCGCTCTGGGCTGAACCAAAAGCCATTGTAAATCAGCTCAGCATATTTTGGCATCAATTCATCTTTTAGATGTGCCGCGCCGCGATCCAAGGTGATGGATTCAATGGCGCGATGTGCCTCTAGCAGCAATGTGCCGCCCGGGGTTTCATAAATACCACGGGATTTCATGCCCACAAAGCGCCCCTCCACCAAATCAAGCCGGCCAATACCATGTTGACCACCAAGCCGGTTTAATTCCGTCAAAATTGTTGCAGGCGACATATCAACGCCATTGATGGAGACCGCATCTCCCGCTTGAAAGCCAATTTCAACATATTCTGGTGTGTCTGGCGCAGCTTCTGGATTAACTGTGCGCTGATAGACGTAATCGGGCGCCTCAACGGCTGGGTCTTCCAAGACTTTACCTTCTGAAGACGTATGCAGCAGGTTGGCATCCACACTAAACGGCGCCTCGCCACGCTTGTCTTTGGCGATTGGGATTTGATTTTTTTCTGCGAAATCAATCAACTTGGTGCGGCTTGAAAGATCCCATTCGCGCCAAGGGGCGATGACTTTGATATCTGGGTTCAACGCATAAGCGGCCAATTCAAACCGGACTTGGTCATTGCCCTTGCCTGTCGCACCGTGGGCGACAGCATCGGCCCCTTCAATCTGTGCAATTTCAACCAAGCGTTTGGAAATCAATGGGCGCGCGATAGAGGTGCCCAGCAAGTACAAACCTTCATAAAGCGCATTGGCCCGGAACATGGGGAAGACAAAATCGCGCACAAACTCTTCACGCACATCTTCGATATAGATTGAGGAGGCGCCCATAAGTTCCGCCTTGGCGCGGGCGGGTTCGAGCTCTTCTCCTTGACCTAAATCTGCCGTGAAAGTGACCACTTCGCAGCCATATTCGGTTTGCAACCATTTGAGGATGATCGAGGTGTCTAATCCGCCCGAATAGGCCAGGACAACTTTTTTAGGGGCTGACATGCGTTTTCCAATCCAAATGTGGCACAGTGTGGTCGGCGCGGAGGTATATGGTTTTTGTTTGCGCGGCAAGTTGGTGAGGCGCAATTTTGTAAAGCCCGTGGCATAATACCCCGATGGCTTGATTGCTTGCGCAATTCCACAGTTTGAGCCACTAATCTCGCATGACAGATTTTAGCATCCAAGCCGCTGAGGCCACCAAACGCATGCGCCAGTTGTTTCCCGCAACGCCCCTGCAGCGCAACGATCATCTTTCGAATGTGTATGATGCGGATATTTGGTTGAAGCGTGAAGATCTATCACCAGTGCGTTCTTATAAATTGCGCGGTGCATTTAATGCCATGGGCAAACAGGCAGATAAAGATGTGTTCGTCTGTGCCAGCGCTGGCAATCATGCGCAAGGTGTCGCCTATGTGTGTCGGCATTTGCAGAAAAAAGGCGTGATTTTTATGCCTGTCACCACACCAGAACAGAAAATCCGCAAAACTCGACTGTTTGGGGGGGATTGGGTGGAGGTGCAATTGGTGGGGGATTATTTTGATGACACGCTCCGCGCAAGCCAAGCTTATTGTCAGGATGTTGGGGGGCATTTTCTGTCGCCTTTTGATGATCTGGATGTCATTGAGGGTCAGGCGACTGTCACCTATGAGATGCTCGAACAGTTGGACAGTCCCCCAGATGTTTTTGTAGTGCCAGTCGGCGGTGGCGGCCTGTCCTCTTCTGCACGGCGTTTTCTGTCAGAGCGCGCGCCTGAGACGGAGATTTTTTATGTGGAGCCCTCTGGCGGCAAAAGCCTGGCAGCGGCGGTTCAAGCTGGCGCCCCCGTCGCGCTTGCACAGGTGGATACATTTGTAGACGGGGCGGCGGTGGCAATGATGGGCGTCAATACCTTTACCGCACTAAAGGGGATTGATGCGGATCATGTTTTGGATATCCCCGAAGATCGCATTTGCACCACAATATTGGACATGCTGAATACAGAAGGCATTGTTTTGGAGCCTGCGGGGGCTTTGGCTGTGGATGCTTTGAAGGACTTAAAAGAGCAGATCAAAGGCAAAACGGTTGTCTGTGTATCCTCGGGGGGAAATTTTGATTTTGAAAGATTGCCCGAGGTGAAAGAGCGCGCCCAGCGCTATGCCGGTCTAAAGAAATATTTTATCTTGCGCCTGCCGCAACGACCTGGAGCGCTGAAGGATTTTCTGGCGCTCTTAGGGCCGGATGATGACATTGCGCGTTTTGAATATCTCAAAAAATCCGCGCGCAACTTTGGAACTGTTTTGCTCGGAATAGAAACGTCAAAGCCAGAAAATTTTGCGCTTCTGTCTCAGAGGCTCGAGGCGGCTGGCATGTCAATCCGCGACATCACCGGAGATGAGGCGATGGTGGACTTGATTATCTAAACCTTGGATGAGATCGCGCCGAAAAATTGTGCGACAGCGTGGCAATCGCCGTCGCTGGCCAGATGGCCCAAGGCCGCCTTGACCGGCAAAATCACTGAATGATGATCGGGCTCTGTGGGGGCGGATTTGCGGTAAACTGGGCGTGCGACATAGATGGTGCAAACCTTCTCGGCCCAAAGATTGTAGTCTGGCATAAAGCAGAAGGTTTTAAAGCGAAAAAACACATGAGGCTGCGAAATGCACCAACCGGTTTCTTCAAACACCTCCCGATGCAACGCCCGTAGAGGCGACTCGCCCGGATCCACACCACCCCCAGGCAATTGATATTCTTGATGTTTGCCTCCTTGATAGGTAGCCAAAAGCCCGCCTTGATACGGCATAATTGCATAGACGCCGGGGCGCCGCGTGTAATGTTGATGGGGATCTGGTCTGGTGCCAAAACGTAGCAATCGTATCTCCAAAATTTGGTGTCAGCCTAGACGCGCTTATATGGACAGTTTAAGGCAAGGCCAATCTATGGAAAGATATCATGACGCAAACTGCAAAAATAAGTTGGGATGATACGGTTTTGCCGTTTCAATTGGACGCCTCCGATATCCGTGGCCGTGTGGCGCGGCTCGACGGTGTATTGGATCAGGTGCTTGCGCAGCATGATTATCCGTCTGTGGTGGAAGCGCTTGTAGCAGAGATGGCTTTGCTTACAGCATTGATTGGTGAAAGCATTAAGCTGCGTTGGAAGCTCTCGCTTCAAGTGCGCGGCAGCGGAGCGGTGCGCTTGATTGCCACTGACTACTATGGCCCAACAGAAGACGGCGCGCCTGCGCGTATCCGGGCCTATGCAAGCTATGATGATGAAACTCTGAAAACAGAAGCGCCGGGCTTTGAGCAAATTGGCAATGGGTATTTTGCAATATTGATTGATCAGGGACAGGATATGCAGCCCTATCAAGGAATCACGCCGATTGCTGGCGCCTCTCTTTCGGCCTGCGCTGAGGCATATTTTGCGCAATCTGAACAAATACCGACCCGTTTTGCTTTGGCATTTGGGTATTCGCAGGAGGCCGATGGCACGGATGGCTGGCGGGCTGGCGGCGTGATGCTGCAACATATGCCGGCGGCGGGCTCGCATGTCACCTCAGAAGAGCCACAGGGCGACGACGGTCTACTTTCGGCGGCGGATATTTTGGATGCTGAGGGGAGTGAAAATTGGAATCGGGTGAATATTTTGCTCGACACCGTGGACCAACTTGAGCTGGTCGGGCCCTCCATTGAGCCGACGCAATTGCTGCTGAGATTGTTTCATGAAGAGCAACCGCGGGTCTATGGCACGCAACCGGTGACTTTTGGCTGCACCTGTTCATCTGATCGCGTGCGCCAAAGCCTGTCGATTTATTCGGCCAAAGACATTGCGCATATGACCACAGATCAAAATGAAGTCACTGCCGATTGTCAGTTTTGCGGTGCGCATTACAGCTTTGATCCCGATACGCTTGGGTTTGAGGCCAAAACCTCCGTTAAAAATGACTCCGCAACAAGCTGATATTCTCCGTGCTTTGGCGCGACCGGGTGGCGCTTCGTCGGATTTTGATCTTAATCCGGGGGCGGAAGCGCCCGGACCAGCAAAGAAAGAGGCGGGTGTTTTGGTGCCCTTGATTGAACGCGCCTCTGGCGTTCATGTGGTTCTAACCAAACGCGCCGCGCATCTGTCCTCTCATCCCGGGCAGATCTCCTTTCCTGGCGGTAAGCGTGACGTGGGCGATGTGAATATTTCCGCCACAGCGTTGCGCGAGGCGCATGAGGAGATCGGGCTTGATCCATCCTTGGTACAAATCTTGGGACAATTGCCAGCGCATGAAACGGTGACGGGGTTCAATGTCATGCCAACTATCGGTTGGATCAACGTGCCCTGGGTGGTCAGGGCGGATCCTGGCGAGGTGGCCGAGGTGTTCGAAGTGCCTCTGTCTCATGTGGTAACGGTGCAGAATTTTCAGATTCAATCGCGAATCTGGCGCGGAAAGAAGCGCTCATACTATTGTGTCCCTTATGGGCCCTATTACATTTGGGGCGCGACCGCGCGCATATTGCGTGGCCTGGCCGATCAGATGAGTCCGCTATGAAGATTGATCCCACCACGCTTGACATCCAGACACTCGCACCGCTTTTTGCGGCTTTTGAGGAGTCTGGCGCGCGGCTATTGTATGTGGGCGGCTGTATTCGCAACGCGGTGAGGGGCGTTGCGGCGACGGATATTGATTTGTCCACGGATGCCACACCAGATCAGATGCGGCGGATTGCTCAAACCCGTGGAATACGGGCTGTCGACACTGGAGCAGATCATGGGACATTGACGTTTTTTCTGGGTGGAAAATCCTATGAAATCACCACCTTCCGCAAAGACATAACGACTGATGGTCGGCATGCTGAGGTTGTGTTTGGTACATCTCTTAAGGACGATGCCGCACGCCGCGATTTCACGATGAACGCTCTATATGCTGAGGCTTCTGGTCAGGTGATCGACCCATTGGAGGGGCTTGCCGATGCGCAAACAGGTCGCTTACGCTTTATTGGGGAGCCGCAGGCCCGCATTGTGGAAGATTATTTGCGGATCTTGCGGTTCTTTCGGTTTTGGGCGTGGTATGGCGATCCCCTCGAGGGCGTTGATGCTGAGGCGCTTGCCGCCTGTGCAGATTTGCAATCGGGCTTGGAGCGAATTTCAAAAGAACGGATCGGCGCGGAGGTTCTCAAGTTATTGGCCGCCAACGACCCGGCTCCAGCGTTGGCGGCAATGGAAGCTGCTGGCATCTTGGGGCGCGTGCTGCCTGGCGCTTCTGCGCGCCCGGTTTCGCTTTTGGTGGCGCTAGAGCAGGGGCTTGTACCAGATGCGCTGCGCCGCCTAGCCTGTCTGGGCGGAGAGGCGGTTCAAGAGTGTTTACGGCTGTCGAATGCACAGGCGCGCCAGGTTGGGGCGCTGCGGTTTCACGGACAAAATTCGTCACAAGCTTTGGCGCATGGATATGCGCTGGGCGTGGAGCAGGGCTGGTCGTCGTGGCTTCTGCACGCGGCTTGGACAGAGCAAAGGGTTACGAAGGCGGAGAAAGAGGCGGTGCGCCGCGGCGCTCAATCTGTTTGCCCCGTTTCAGCCGCCGATTTAATGCCAAGGTACCAAGGTCCAGCAGTCGGGGCTGCTTTGCAGCGCGCGCAAGACATTTGGGTTGCGCGGGATATGCATATGACCAAAGACGAGATTTTGGCGCATTTAGACGATCTCGAGTGAAATGCTCTGAACGTGAGGGCCCCCACAACTACATTATTTCATTTGCAAAAATTTACAGCCACAGTATTCTAGGCGGCTATGTTTAGATTTTTTGAGAAATTGGTTGATCCCTATCAACCCTACCCAGTCAGCAATCGTCCACCGCGCGCGCTTTTGCTCTTTTTGTGTGACTATCTGCGGCCGTTCAAAAAGATATTTGGCTTTTCCATTTTTTTCCAGTCGGTTGTTGCGACGGTCCAGATTTTTCTGATCTGGTATTTCGGGCGTCTGGTTGTGCTGATGACAGAGACAACGCCGTCTGAATTTTGGGACAATCATTGGGTAGAGCTTGCTTTGGTCACCGGGTTTATCCTCTTGATTCGACCTCTGATTGAGATGCTTTCAACCCTTTTGCTCAACAATACAATTTTGCCAAATGTGGGCACTTTGGTGCGTTACCGCGCGCATCGACATGTGCTTGGGCAGTCTGTCGGCTGGTTTGAAAATGATTTCGCTGGACGCATTGCTAATCGAATTATGCAAACCCCGCCTGCGACAGGCGAATTTGTTTATCAGCTGATTGACGCGGTCACCTATTCGTTTGTCTATTTAATCGGGGCCTTTTTCCTATTGGGAGAGTCTGATCCTCGTTTAATGATCCCACTTGCGATATGGACGGGGCTGTATTTCGCTTTGGTCGTCTGGACCGTGCGGCGCGTGAGCCCGGCATCGGCGGCGGCGTCGAATGCGCGCAGTACCGTGACGGGGCGTGTGGTGGACAGCTATACCAATATTCATGCGGTTAAAATGTTCTCACAGAACGATCAAGAGTTGGCCTATGGAGTCGAGGCGATTGAAGAGGCGCGGGTGACCTTTCAAAAGGAAATGCGGCTTTATACGACCATGGAATTTGGTTTAATACTGCTGGACGGTTTTTTGGTTGTCAGCGTTGTGGGTTGGGGTGTCTACCTGTGGAGCATCGGCAGCGCAGATGTGGGCTTGGTTGCCGCTGGTGCAGCGCTTACCCTGCGGATGAGCGGCATGTCTCATTGGATCATGTGGGCATTGACCACGCTTTTCAGAGAAATGGGTGTGATCCGCGAGGGGATGGAAACAATTTCTGCTCCAATTGAGCTGGTTGATGCTCCGGGCGCTGGGGAGTTGCAGATGAAAGCAGCGCATATATCCATTACCAATCTTATCCATCGCTATGGCAAGGACATGGGTGGGCTTGAGGATATTTCGCTTGAAATTAAAGCAGGTGAGAGTCTGGGATTGGTTGGGGCCAGCGGTGCAGGCAAATCAACCCTCATCAAGCTACTGCTGAGGTTTTATGACGTGGAATCCGGAGCCATATATTTTGATGGGCAAAATATTTCTGAGGTCACACAGGACAGTTTGCGGGCGCAAATTGGTGTGGTGCAGCAAGACAGCTCGCTGCTGCATCGCTCTGTGCGGGACAATATTCTTTACAGCAAGCCCGATGCGACTGAGCAAGACATGGTTGAGGCTGCGAAAAAGGCGGAAGCGCATGACTTTATCTTGCAGCTGGAAGATCTTGAAGGGTGCAAAGGCTATGATGCGCAGGTTGGTGAGAGGGGTGTAAAACTCTCAGGCGGTCAAAGGCAGCGGGTTGCTTTGGCGCGGGTGATCTTAAAAGATGCGCCGGTTTTGGTGCTAGATGAAGCCACCTCAGCATTGGACAGTGCGGTGGAGTCCGAGATTTTGGAAACACTTTATCGTGTGATGAGTGGCAAGACTGTGATTGCAATTGCACACCGTCTTTCAACCATTGCGCGTATGGATCGCATTGTGGTGCTTGACGAAGGCCGCATTGTAGAAGAGGGAACTCATGCCAGCCTGTTAGACGCCAATGGGGCCTATGCTGGATTTTGGAAGCACCAATCTGGTGGTTTTTTGGCAATGGAAGAGACCTAATGGAACTCACAATCGAGCGTTTAGGGCACCTGGGCGATGGTTTGGCCGCAGGGCCGGTTTTTGTTGATCGCGCCTTGCCGGGTGAGGTGGTTTCCGGGGAGCTGCTGGGTGATCGGTTGCACGATACACGAATTGTCACGCCCTCTGAGCATCGCATTACGCCTCAGTGCAGCGCATTCAAGCGTTGTGGTGGCTGCGCCTTACATCATGCGCACCCCGATTTTGTGGCGCGGTGGAAACAAGAGGTTGTCGTGCGGGCGTTGGCGGCGCAGGGAATTACAGCGAAAATCCAAGCGATTCACACGTCACCAGAAAATTCCCGTCGCCGCGCCAAGCTCACAGGCCGGCGCACGAAGAAGCATGCCACAGTGGGATTCTTCGGCAAGGCCAGCGAGACGATCCAGCCGATTGAGCCTTGCCGGGTTCTGGTTCCTGAGATTCTGGACATCATACCGGCGCTTGAGCAATTTACGGCGCAATTTGGGTCTCGCAAAGGCCAGCTTGGTTTCTGGGTATTGGCGTCAGAACGCGGGATTGATGTATCTGTCGAGGGATTGGGTGACCTTGCGGACGCTGATTTTGGTCCATTTGCCCGATGGGCAGGGTCCAATGGGCTTGCGCGGCTGTCCGTTGGACATGAAATCATTTGTCAGCATCAGGCGCCACAAATGACTTTTGGAAAGGTGAAAATCACTCCGCCACCCAGGGCGTTTACGCAAGCCACTGAGGCGGGCGAGCGTGCGCTTCAAGCCGCGGTCGCGCGCGCATTGGTGGGGGCGGATCGAATCATTGATTTGTTCTCTGGCGCTGGCACATTGGGATTACCATTGGCGGATGTGGCGACGCTGCAATGTTTCGAAAATGATGCTGCGCTTCTTGAGGCCTTGGCCCATGGCGTACGGCACACACAGGGGATCAAGACCGTAACAACGTCCACCCGTGATTTGTTTCGCAACCCCATTGATCACACGGATCTCAAACCGTTCAACGCCGCCATAATCGATCCGCCCCGTGCGGGCGCAGAGCAGCAAGTGGGGCAATTGGCACGAAGCGATCTGCGCGATATTGTTATGGTGTCATGCAATCCTGTCAGTTTCGCGCGGGATGCGGCCTTGCTATGTAACGGTGGTTATTCGCTAAAATGGATTGAAGTGGTTGATCAATTTAGATGGTCGCCTCATATCGAGATTGTTGCCCATTTCAGCAAGGTCTAAAAATTGATGATAAAACTGCAAACCGCTCTTGAGTCAGCCGGAGTCCGAAAATTCATTACCGCCGTAATTTTATTTAATGCGGTTATTCTTGGTCTGGAGACGTCTCACGTGGTCATGGCGCGCGTCGGTGTCCTCATCGGAGTGTTGGATCGCGTTTGTCTGGCAATATTCGTGGTGGAACTGGCCCTGAAATTTTTGGTCTATCGCTTGAGGTTTTTCCGCGACGGGTGGAATATTTTCGATTTTGCGATTGTGGCAGTGTCACTTGCTCCGGCGGCTCAAAGCCTGTCTGTCCTGCGCTCATTGCGTATCTTGCGTATTTTGCGCGTGGTCTCTGTGGCACCACGTTTGCGCCGGGTGGTTGAAGGGTTCATCACCGCTTTACCGGGTATGGCGTCAGTCTTCCTCTTGATGGGCATCATTTTCTATATTGGATCGGTGATTTCAACCAAACTGTTTGGCGCTGATTTCCCGCAATGGTTTGGCTCGCTTGGGCGCTCAGCCTATTCGTTGTTCCAGATCATGACATTGGAAAGCTGGTCGATGGGAATCG
>JAKMFM010000091.1 GCA_022425445.1 Planktomarina sp. | reverse complement strand
GGGCAAAGCTGCGGCGTATTTCAACCCGGCAGCCTGTATTTGGCTCAAACAGAAAATCGGGAACATCAACTGCGCCTGCAGGCGGCGAAAGCCAAATTCTATGGTATGAACTTTCACGAGATCAGCCGAGATGAGGCGGAGCGACTGCATCCTTTGGTCGATTATGACGGGGTGCGATGCATCATGTTTGAACCGGATGGCGGAAATGTTGATCCCTCGGGTGTCACCCATGCCTATGCGGCGGGCGCGCGGGCGCGAGGTGCGGAAATTCACCGGTTCACGCCGGTGATGGGCACAGAGGCCCAGGCCGATGGCAGCTGGATTGTCCGCACCCCGCAGGGCGATATTCACACGCAATGGGTGGTGAACGCGGCTGGGCTTTGGGGGCGCGAGGTAGCGGCGATGGCCGGGCTTACCCTGCCTCTTCAGCCGACCGAGCACCAATATTTCGTGACCGAAACCATTTCAGAGGTGGCCGCCATGAGCCGGCGTCTGCCATCAGTTGCGGATCGTGATGGGGAATATTATCTGCGCCAGGAGGGGCAGGGGCTTTTAATCGGAGCCTATGAAAAAGATCTGCGGTTTTGGGCCGAGGAGGGCACGCCGCTTGATTTTGCCCATGAGCTTTTTGCCGATGATTTAGACAGGATTGAGGACAACATGATGCGCGCCATCGATCGCGTGCCCGCTGTCGGAACAGCCGGTATAAAACGCGTGATTAATGGGCCGATGATCTGGTCGCCTGACAGCAATGTATTGTTCGGCCCGCATCCGGATTTGACAAACTATTTTTGCTGCAATGGGATCATCCCCGGTTTCAGCCAATCGGGCGGCATGGGTTTGATGTCGGCGCAATGGATGGTCGAGGGCGAAAGCCAATATGATATGTTCGCTTGGGATGTCGCGCGCTTTGGCGACTGGGCCGATAAGGCCTTCACCAAGGCGCGGGTGGGCGACCAATATGCCAAGCGCTTCGCAATCCATTTTCCCAATGAAGAGCGCGATGCCGGCCGGCCGGTGCGCACCCGTCCCGCCCATGCTTTACAAGCTGCGCTTGGCGGCGTGTTTGGGCTAAACTACGGCTGGGAGCATGTTCAGTGGTTCGCCGATCACCCTGGCGCAAAAGATACAAATGGCTTCACCCGACAAAATTGGTTTGAGCCCGTTGGCCGCGAATGTCGTATGCTGCGCGAAGCGGCTGGGATTATCGATATTTCGAATTTCGCCAAATATCGCGTATCTGGCGCGCAGGCGGAGGACTGGCTCAACGCTGTTTTTGCCAACACTATGCCTAAGGCTGTGGGCCGGTCTTGCCTTACCCCGCTGATCGGTGTCCGCGGGGGAATTGCTGGCGATTTCACCGTCACACGGCTCGATGAAGACGAGTTTATGATTATCGGCTCAGGCATGGCCGAACGCTACCATCAGCGTTTTTGGAAGATGGTGCCGATGCCTGAAGGCGTGCGTTTCGAGAGCCTGACTGACTCGCTTTGCGGCTTTAATATCGCCGGGCCTAAATCCCGCGAATTGTTACAGCGTCTCACAAATACCTCGCTGGCGACGGGTGATTTCCCATTCATGCGATCCAAGCGCATTGAGCTGGCCGGCGTGCAATGCGTGGCGCTGCGGGTCTCTTTCACTGGGGATCTGGGCTGGGAGCTGCATTGTAAAACGGAAGATCAATTGCGTCTCTATGAGGCGCTATTGGACTGTGCGAAAGACTTCGACGCTGGCCCGGTCGGGGCGCGCGCGTTGATGAGTCTGCGGGTGGAGAAGGGCTATGGCTCTTGGTCGCGGGAATACAGCCCAGAATACTGGCCGCAAGAGGTTGGTTTAGCGGGATTAATCAAGCTGGATAAGGACTTTTTGCATAAGGAGTCATATTTAGCGATCAAAGATAATGCCCCGCGCGAGCACCTTTGCATAGTTGAGATCCTGTTGCCGGACAATGCCGATGCGACGGGCGGCGAGCCGATCTTCGACAAATCTGGTGCAGGTGTTGGACGGGTGACCTCTGGCACCTATGGCTATGGCGTGAATAAGTCCTTGGCGCTGTGTTACCTTAAAAATGTCACAGCGGGCGATGCTGTGGATGTTATGATCTTAGGAAAGCCGCATCACGCGGTTGTTCTGCCGGAAGCTCCGTTTGATCCGAAAGGCGAGAAATTGCGCGCCTAGGCCTAGATGGAGCCGCCTTCGACCATAAAATTCTGCGCAGAACAGGACGCAGAATCCTCGGATGCGAGAAAAAGCACCATGCGGGCAACATAGACCGGGTCGATCGCATCGGGCAGGCATTGACGCTCAATTTGCTTGGCCAGGGCTTCGGGTGTGACCCAAAGCTGTTTTTGTCGCTCGGTCATGATCCACCCGGGCACCACTGTATTGACGCGAATGCGATGATCGCCCAGATCGCGCGCCATGGTTCTGGTCAGTCCATGCACGGCCGCCTTGGCAGTCGTATAGGCTGGAAAGCCGCCACCGGCTTCCCACCAAGAATTTGATCCCATGTTAATAATCGAGCCACCGCCGGCTGCGATCATCCCATCAGCCACGGCTTGAATGGCGAAAAACATATGACGCAGATTGTTATTCTGCCGCTCATCCCAATACTCTGGGGTAACATCGCGCCATTCATGGCGGTCGTCGCGGGCAGCATTGTTGACCAAGACCTCTGCTGGCCCAAGTTTTTCTGCTAAATTGGCAAAGGCGGCTTTCAGCGCCTCAATGTCTCGCAGATCACAAGGCGCAAAGCCATGTGTGCCGTCCAGCTGGGCCAAAAGCGCTTCTGATCCGGTGATATCCATGTCTACAAAGCCGACCTTTGCACCCTGAATTGCAAAGGCTGTGACGATCTCAGCGCCAATACCTGATGCGCCTCCGGTCACAAATACTGTCTTGCCGCGCAGGCTCGGGTAATTGGCAAATTTAGGTGTCATTTTAGTCTCTTCCGTGGCTCTGTCTGCGGTGACCATGTCCTCTTGCCCCAGTATATGCAATCCCTTCCAAAGCGGGCTATGGTCATTTTTAAGCTGGCCCGTAAAGCTGTTGCTCCACTCCCCATAACCGGTTAACCACATGCAACTTATATGAGGATATTGAGCCATGATCACCGCACTCTACGCCGCGCTTCTCGGTATATTTTTTACAGTTTTGACCCTGCGTGTTCTGGCGCTGCGGGGCGTCACACCTCTGAAATGGCTTGCCTTTAACAATTTTGGAGCGCAAGCACTCGAACGCGCCGTGCGTGCCCATGGCAATTTTATCGAATATGTCCCCATGGTCCTGTTGATGATGTATTTCGCAGAAGCAGCCGAGCTGTCACCGCTGCGGGTTCATATCACAGGTGGCCTGCTTTTGCTCGGGCGCGTCATGCACGGGATCTGCTTTGGCTTTATGAAGTTTAACATGCCGCTTCGCTTTGGCGGTATGGTGCTGACGCTTTTGGCTTTGATCAATATTTCGGTAAGTTTGCTGATCGTCGCGCTTTAGCCCGTTTGGTTAATCTGGTGCAATGAGACCCAAACCGCGCAGATAGATGCCCATGCCACTTTCCAGAAGTTGTTCGGCTGGAAAGGGGCTACGCTCTCCTGGTGTTCCGCGGGCAAACAACTCAACCACCCCATGGCTGAGCGCCCAGATATGAGCGGCAAACATCTGCGGCGGCGGGCGGTTCTCTGGTGGGATATTCTTGCTGAGCTCCACCGCAGCGGCATGCAGAACCCTTTGCGCGTCCATCGCGGCTTGGACAAGCTCGGGGCTACGCTGAAGCGGCAAGCCACTTTCAAACATGGCGATGTAATGGCCGCGGTGGGCGCGGGCAAAATCCAAATAAGCCTGCCCTGCTGCCTCGAAGGCACGCAGCGCGTTAGGCTTCCCGCAGTCATAGGCTTTTTCCATACGCTCTGCAAAAATACCAAAGCCTTGTAATGCGGCCTCAGCAATCAGATCTTCACGACCGTCAAAGTGACGATAGACGGCGGCAGGGGTAACGCCCGCATTCTTTGCCGCCTCTGAGAGGGTAAAACCGGTTGGCCCTTTTGCTTCAATCAAAACAAGCGCCGCATCTACCAAAGCTTGGCGCAGGTTGCCGTGATGATATCCGAGTTTTTGCATCGTTCGTCCAATTCACCTTCGCCCAATTGGGCAGAGTTGTATGACAGCTATTTTAGCGGCCTATTGCATCGCGATCAAAAGGCGTTGTTTGGTAGATTTCGTTGATCCAGTTGCCGTAGAGCAGATGCGCATGTGAGCGCCAGCGGTTGAGGGGTGTTAGGCTGGGGTCAGCCCCGGGATAGTAATGCCCTGGTACATTGACTGGGGTGCCATTGGCGACGTCGCGGTCATATTCTTGTTTGAGCGTGTTGCTATCATATTCGAAATGATTGAACAGATAGAGCGCGTGATGCGCCGGATCTTCCACAAGAGAGGGACCCGTTTCATTCGATCCCAGCAGGGTTTTGAGCCCCGGTACGGACGCTATTTCATCTTGCTTAACTTCCGTCCAGCGACTAACCGGCACGACAAAATCGTCAGAAAATC
>JAKMFM010000069.1 GCA_022425445.1 Planktomarina sp. | reverse complement strand
AAATTGAAGGTGACAATACCAAAGATAAAAGCAGCCATCAAAGAGCTAAATGTATAAAATTCAATATAATAAGTAGATACTTTTACTTCAAAATTACCACTGTAAGCCCAGAAGATTATAGGGTTGTACTGCTTTTGAGACAGGATGCGTAATCTCGCTCAACCAATGCGGCGGCACCGCCGGCTGTTGAAGATTATATCTGCTGGCTTGTTTGTTACGTGTTGCCCTCAAGCCCAAGTCAATTTACCAATACGCTTAAAACCACGCGCAGAACTCGGAGAGATAATATGGACGGAAATGACATATCCAACAGCGGCAAATGCCCAGTAATGCATGGGACGGCTACCCAGGCGGCCTCTCGCGGGCGCTCCAACGTTGATTGGTGGCCCAATCAATTGAATTTGAAGATTCTTGCCCAAAATACACCGGCTTCAGATCCAATGGATGCAGATTTTGATTATGCAACTGAATTTGCAAAATTGGACCTTGCCACTGTCAAAGCCGATTTAACTGCGTTGATGACAGACAGCCAAGATTGGTGGCCAGCAGATTATGGGCATTATGGTCCCTTTTTTATTCGTATGGCCTGGCACAGCGCTGGCACTTATCGCACCGCTGACGGGCGTGGTGGCGCCGGTGCGGGGCAACAACGTTTTGCACCGCTAAACAGCTGGCCCGACAACGGCAACCTCGACAAAGCCCGCCGTTTACTTTGGCCCATCAAACAAAAATATGGCAAGGCTTTGTCCTGGGCTGACCTGATGATTTTGGCCGGCAATGTCGCACTTGAATCCATGGGGTTCAAAACCTTCGGTTTCGGAGGCGGTCGCGTCGATGTTTGGGAGCCCGAAGAAGATATCTATTGGGGCACCGAGGAAGGCTGGCTCGACGACAACAGATACAGCGGCGCACGCGAGTTGGAAAACCCGCTGGCGGCTGTTCAAATGGGATTGATTTACGTCAATCCAGAAGGCCCGAATGGCAATCCTGATCCCATTGGCTCTGCCTATGATATCCGCGAAACCTTCGCGCGCATGGCCATGAATGATGAAGAGACCGTGGCACTTGTGGCGGGCGGACATACGTTCGGCAAAGCGCATGGTGCCGGTGATCCTGAGCTCGTGGGCGCGGAGCCTGAAGGCGCGAGCATTGTGGAGCAAGGCTTCGGGTGGCGCAACGATTTTGAAAGCGGCGTGGGCATTCACACCACAACCAGCGGTGTTGAAGGTCCTTGGACCGCTAATCCCACGCAATGGGATATGGGGTATTTCGATCTTCTCTTCGGATATGACTGGCAGTTGACCAAAAGCCCTGCTGGCGCGCAGATCTGGCATGCCAAAGACCTATCGGATGGCGATCATGCGCCACAGGTTGACGGATCGGGCGAAACGGTACCGGTGATGATGACCACCGCCGACATGGCCATGCGCATGGATCCGGCTTACGAGAAAATCTCGCGGCACTTCCACGCCAACCCCGACGCCTTCGCTGATGCCTTCGCACGCGCTTGGTTCAAACTGACACACCGCGACATGGGGCCAAAAGTTTTGTACAAAGGCGCAGAGGTGCCTGCGGAAGACCTGATCTGGCAAGATCCAATCCCCGCGGGTAATGCGGATCTCAGCGCTGCAGATATCGCAGATCTAAAGGCGGCGATCATGGGCACAGGCCTGTCGATCTCTCAATTGGTCTCAACCGCCTGGGCGTCTGCGTCAACGTTCCGCGGCTCTGACAAACGCGGCGGCGCCAATGGTGCGCGCCTGCGGCTTGCGCCACAAAAGGATTGGGATGTGAATCAGCCAGAGCAATTGGCGACAGTCTTGAGCGCGCTTGAAACCGTACAGGCTGGCTTCAAGAAATCTGTTTCAATGGCCGACTTAATCGTGCTCGGTGGTGCAGCTGCTATTGAATCGGCCGCAAAAGCCGCTGGCCACGCGGTTAATGTGCCCTTCACACCCGGTCGCGGCGATGCAACCCAAGGACAAACGGATGTGGACTCTTTTGACGTAATGGAGCCGCAGGTTGACGGGTTCCGCAACTATCAAAAGCAACACTTCAACGTCTCTGCCGAAGAGCTCTTGGTAGATCGGGCCCAACTGTTGACGCTCAACGCACCTGAGATGACTGCGCTGGTCGGCGGGCTGCGGGTCTTGGGGGCCAACAGCCATGACGCAAAAGAAGGCGTTTTCACTGATCGTCCCGAAACATTGAGCAACGACTTCTTTGTCAACCTGCTCGATATGGGTACAAAATGGGTCGATGTTTCGGGTGACGAAACCCGCTTTGAAGGCCGTGACCGGACCACAGGTGCGGTGAAGTGGACTGCCAGCCGGGTCGATCTGGTGTTTGGCTCCAACTCGCAGCTGCGCGCCTTGGCTGAAGCATTCGCAACATCGGATGCAGAACCGCTATTCATAAACCGGTTCGTTGCCGCTTGGACAAAGGTGATGGATGCAGATCGCTTCGATCTGGCTTAATTCCAAGGCCCACACCGACTAATTTTCAAAAGCCCGCTCGCAAGATCGGGCTTTTTTGCTTTTGATTCTGATTTTGTTGAATATTTCCGCGCCGTCTCGCAACACCAGCCGCGCACTATCGGCGATGCTGTTCTGTTATATTGAGATAATTTGGGCCTAAATCTGCAAGTCAATTTCTGAGCGACCAAAGCCACAGGTGGCGGCATGGCCTGTGGCGCTTATCTAATAGCTACTGCAGGCGTTCTAAAATAGACCGAAGACCGCTTGCCATGGGCATTGGCCGCCGGGTTTCACGATCCACATAGACATGCACGAAATGGCCCTGAGCCGCGGCGCTTTGCGCCTCACCGCGAAAGAGGCCAACCTCATAGATCACCGATGACGTGCCCAGCTTGCGAAGTTTGATCCCTGTGGTAACAAGATCAGGAAAAGCCAATTCGCTGAAATAGTGACAGCCTGTTTCGACCACCAAAAACACCCCATCGCCACCCCGCAGATCCAATGCGCCCTGCGCCAACAAATGCCCATTCACAGCCGTATCGAATAGCTGGTAATGCACAGCGTTGTTCATATGCCCATAGATATCGTTGTCGATCCAGCGGGTGGTGAGGGTCGAAAAGGCACGGTAATGCGTGCGGGTTGTCGGGGCGGGTCTCACCAGGCGGCCTCATAAATTTTCAGAGCCGCAGCCTCATCTACAGGACGCGGATTATTCACCAAAAGACGCGTTTGGTTCATGGCGTCGCGCGCCAGACTCGGCAAAGCCGCACGCGCGATCCCCATCTCACGCAAACCTTGCTCAAGCCCACACGCCTGGCTCAAATCCGCCATAGATTGGGCAAACTGGCAGGCCGCCTCAGCCACGCCCATGGACGGCAAATCCGGGAAAACATGGGGCAAGAGCTCGGCATAAGCCTCAGGCGCAACCTGCGCATTAAAGCGCAAGACATGCGGCAGAACCAAAGCATTCGAGAGCCCATGTGGGACTTTGTAATGTCCTCCAATCGGATAGGCCAACGCATGTACAGCAGCCACAGGAGAATTGGCAAAGGCTTGCCCCGCAAGCATAGAGCCCAAAAGCATGCCCGTACGCGCTTCAAGATCATCTGGTTTTTGCACGGCGCGCAACAACATGCAGCCCATAAGCCCCAAGGCTTCAATCGCCAGCGCGCGGCTGATCGGGTTGTTGTTGGCATTGACACTGGCATAGGCTTCAATCGCATGAACCATAGCATCAATACCGGTAGCGGCCGTCACATGCGCGGGCAATCCAAGCGTGAGTTCCGGATCAAGCAGTGCCAAATCCGGCAGCAGCAAGGGGCTCACCACGCCCATTTTCTCCGATGCACCTGTGGTGACAATTGAAATTGGCGTCACCTCTGAGCCAGTCCCCGCTGTGGTTGGCACCAATACCAGCGGCAGGCGCGGCCCCTGGGCATTGCCAATACCGTAGGCTTGCGCCAGCGATTGAGCTGACGCGGCCAAAAGCGCGGCGAGTTTGGCGACATCCAAGGACGACCCGCCCCCAAAACCAATCACACCGGTGGCCCCGCGCGCCTGCTCGGCGGCCTGCAACACGATAGATTCCGGTGGATCCGCTTGCACCTGATCAAAGAGTGTCACGGCGACGCCAGCCGCGCGCAACCCATCTGTCGCACGCTGCACAAGGCCCGTAGCCATCATGCCCGGGTCAGTCACCAAAAGCACTCGATCGCCGCATATCGGACGCGTGATCTGCCCGATCTGTCCAGCCAGACCCGCCCCCATACGCAGACTCGGGGTGGTGTTAAAGGTGAAGGGTTTCACCATATTCCCAATCCTTCTTTTCCAGCTCAGTTGCGTCACTCAACCCTGCGGCCCAGATCGCCGCATGACAAGACCTTCTTAAATCTTTTCCTGCGTATGCTTGCGCAGCTCCGCGCGGGCCACTTGCCGCCGGTGCACCGCATCAGGACCATCCGCCAGACGCAGAGTCCGCAGATGCATCCAATAGGCCGCCAAAGGGGTATCTTGACTGATACCACCTGCCCCATGCAGCTGAACCGCTTCATCCACAACCTTTAAAGCCATGATCGGCGCCACAACTTTGATCTTGGAGATCCAAGGCGCCGCGGCCCGCGGATCACCTTGATCCATCATCCAAGCCGCCTTTAGGCAGAGCAATCGCGCCATCTCAATTTCCATGCGCGCATCGGCGATGATGTCAAAATTCGCACCCAATTGCGCCAAGGGCTTGCCAAACGCTGTGCGACTCAAGCTGCGCTTGCACATCAGCTCCAGCGCCGCCTCCGCTTGACCAATCGCCCGCATGCAATGGTGGATGCGCCCGGGGCCAAGCCGGCCTTGGGCGATTTCAAAGCCACGCTCTTCGCCCAGCAGCATGTTTTCGGCAGGGACGCGCACATCGGTAAAGCGCAAGTGATAATGCCCATGCGGCGCGTCATCATGGCCATAAATTTCCATCGGCCGTAATTTTTCAATCCCTGGCGTGGCTGCATCGACCACGATCATCGAATGGCGCTTGTGCTTGGGGGCATCTTCAGCACCGGTTTTCACCATGACGATATAGACCGCACAGCGTGGATCACCCGCGCCGCTGGCCCACCATTTCTCACCGTTGAGCACATAGTCATCACCATCCCGGATGCAGCTCAGGCTCAAATTCGTCGCATCCGAAGAGGCCACATCCGGCTCAGTCATCACATAGGCGGAGCGGATCTCCCCGGCCAACAGTGGCGCAAGCCAGCGGGTTTTCATCTCTTCAGTGCCATATCGCTCGAAGACTTCCATATTGCCCGTGTCCGGCGCGGAACAGTTGAACACCTCTGCGGCCAAAGGTGATTTGCCCAACTCTTCAGCCATATAGGCATATTCCACCGTCGTCAGGCCAAAGCCTTTGTCGCTGCCCGTCAGCCAAAAATTCCACAAACCTTCCGCCCGGACCTTATCTTTGAGGCCTGTCATGATTTCCACCTGACGATCGGTCAATGTCCAGCGATCCCCTCTGGAAACCTCCGCATGATACTCTGCCTCTAACGGCATAATATCATTTCGAATAATTTCCGAAACTCGGTCCCGCAGCTTCGCGACACGTTCTGACAGTCCAAGGTTCATTTCCATATCCGCGCCCTCAATGTTCCTATGATATTTTGCCCTTTACAGGCCTGCCTATCATGAAACATACTGATGAGTATGTTGTCAATGGAAGCTCAGTAATGTCGGATCTGGAACGGGCCTTTGCCGCGCAAAGCCGGCAGATCGGCATGCACTTGGGGCACAGCGCTTGGATATTGGTTGATCAATCACGCATTGATGCCTTTGCCAAGATCACTGAAGATCAACAGTTCATCCATGTCGACCCTGCCCGCGCCCGGGCAGAAACCCCTTTTGATGGCACGATTGCACATGGGTTTTTGACGCTCTCCATGGCCAGTCGCATGGCACAAGACACGCTGCACAATCTGCCCGGCCAAGTTATGAACCTCAATGCAGGGTTTGATCGCGTGCGCTTTATCTCACCGCTGCCCAGCGGCCAGCGAATTCGCGGCGCATTTACACTCAAAGAGGTCACAAAGTCCAAGGCCAACCACATGCGTGTGGTGACCGAGCTGACCGTTGAAATTGAACACAGCGACACGCCCGCCCTGTTCGCTGATTGGATCAATATCGCCGTCTTCTCGCCCGCACACCCAAGCCATGAGGGCCAGCAGATATGACTCAAACGCTGCACAGTTATGATCCTCAAGAGCTTTCCACATATTTGGAACAACATGTGGCTGGATTTTCTGGCCTGGCTGAAATCGCAAAGTTTTCCGACGGGCAATCCAACCCGACATATCAGCTGACCGACACCGCTGGCCGCCGTTTCGTACTGCGCGCAAAGCCGCCAGGCACTTTGCTCAAATCCGCCCATGCGGTCGATCGCGAGTTTCGCGTCATGACCGCTCTGGCCGCAAGCGCTGTGCCCGTACCTCAAATGTTGCACCTGTCGGGTGAGGCCAGTCCCATGGGCGCGCAATTTTTGGTGATGGAACACTTAAACGGGCGGGTTTTTTGGGATCCCGCCCTGCCCGAGCAACCCCCAAAGTTTCGCCAAGG
>JAKMFM010000068.1 GCA_022425445.1 Planktomarina sp. | reverse complement strand
CATCGCAACTTGTACTTTATCGCCAGTCAAAACCCGAATTCGGTTTTTGCGCATTTTGCCTGCCATTGTTGCAACGATCTCATGGCCATTTTCCAGCTCAACCCGAAACGTCGCGTTAGGCAAGAGCTCCTTTACGACACCGGGAAATTCGAGTGGTTCTTCCTTCGCCATGGTCTCTCCTTTAAAAAAGCTTGGCCGGATGCCAAGCGTGCCTCTAAATGAGGGGAGTTGCACAATTTTTCAAGTCAGATTCCGCGTAATTTCTGCGAAATCGCGTTCGTGAGGGATGAATTTGGGAGCTTTGCGCTGTTTGGAGAAGGCACGGAGATGACGAATCATCAAAATATCTGCGAGCGATGGTCTTAAATGGTGCTTAGGTACTTTCTTTGGGTGGTCCAAATTTTGCGACCAGTCGCTCAATGATCTGATCTCGGGCCTGACGATAGGCCTCCAGCTTTTGCTCTCGAGTCTCACCTGTGGCGGTTGGATCCATGATGGGCCAATATTCGACCTGAAGTGCATAAAAACGTGTAATTTCTTTCGCCTCACGTTGGCTGGCGGGGGAGAGCGCTACGATGAGATCAAAAGAGGAGAGCTCATCGCCCAGTTTTTGCATTTCGTCAAAGGACCGCGTTTTATGGCGGGCCAGCTCAATTCCAAGTTCAGCGCAAACGGAAATGGCAAAACCATCGACATCCATATCGGCCAAAACACCGGCTGACTGGACATAGGTTTCATGGCCGTAGAATTTCTTCATTAGGCCCTCCGCCATGGGAGAGCGCACAGCATTGTGGTCGCAGCAAAACAAAACAGATTGAGGAAGCCGCGACATGTTAGCTATCCCCCGAAATGCAAAACGCAAATAAGGGTGAACAGGCGCCGCGCTGTTTGTTCATCAATATCGGCTTTGCCATTGAGGCGCTCTTGTAGGACGCGCGCGCCTTCGTTGTGGATCCCTCGCCGGGCCATGTCGATGGTTTCAATCTGACTTGGAGGAAGAGTTTTCACAGCCTCAAAGTAGCTTTCACAAATTTGAAAGTAATCTTTCACCACTTGGCGAAAGGGGCCAAGAGACAGGTGAAACTCAGCGGCTTTTACCTTTTCTTCTGTAGTGAGATCAAAAACCAGACGCCGATCGCGTATCGACAATTCCAACTGATAGGGTCCCTTTGGTGGCGGGGCCTCGTCCCGGGCCGGCAAGGCGAAGCTATTGCTCTCCAAGAGATCAAAAATCGCCACCTTCCGCTCTTGATCAATTTCAGGAGTGGGAGGCGGGAGATTGCTGTCGTCCAGAGATATTCTTGAAATATAGCTCATTATCCGTTCAGTTTATCTAACCGAGCGCGCACTGACAATCCATGCGCCTCGAGGCTTTCAGAAATGGCCAAGATCTCAGCGGCAGGACCGATGGCGGCCAAAGACGCGGGGGTCATTTTGGTTAAAGTGGTGCGTTTGATGAAATCCATCACAGAAAGGCCCGAGGAAAACCGCGCAGACCGTGCCGTTGGCAGCACATGATTGGGCCCGCCAATGTAATCACCGATAGCCTCTGGCGTCCAAGCGCCAAGAAAAATTGCACCCGCATGGGTGATCTGCGCAGCCAAACTGTCGGGATCAGCCACGCAGAGCTCTAAATGCTCGGGTGCGAGCCGATTGGAGAGGGCCGCGGCCTGAGCCATAGTATCAACCACAATGACCGCGCCAAAATCACGCCAGGATGCCCCTGCAATCGCGCGGCGTTCCAGAGTTTCCAACTGCCGGGTGACCTCTTGCATCACCTTCTCACCAAGTTGCGCATCATCGGTGATTAAAATGGATTGCGCGCTTTCGTCGTGTTCTGCTTGGCTGAGCAAATCTGTAGCGATCCAAGCCGGGTCATTATCTGCATCGGCAATCACAAGAATTTCGGACGGTCCGGCGATCATATCAATGCCAACTTTCCCAAAGACTCGCCGCTTGGCTGCGGCGACGAAAGCATTGCCGGGGCCGGTGATTTTATCGACGGGAGCGATGGTATCGGTGCCATAGGCCAGTGCGGCGATGGCCTGCGCACCTCCGATGCGGTAGATTTCATCCACGCCGGCGATATGAGCGGCTAAAAGCACCAACGGATTTGTCACCCCGTCTGGCGTCGGTACGCAGATTGCCAAGCGTTCAACCCCGGCCACTTTGGCAGGAATTGCATTCAT
>JAKMFM010000062.1 GCA_022425445.1 Planktomarina sp. | reverse complement strand
CGTGGGGTTTCGAGCGTTCAAACTTTTCCTTAGCCATGGGTGGCTCCTCTTGTTGTTCGTGGCGGTGGGCACAATGCCCACCCTACGGGTTGGTGTAGGGTGGGCCAGTGGCCCACCACGTTTATGCGAATTTCGCTTGGATCTCTTCAGAGATATTCGACGGCACAGGTTCGTAATGATCGAACTGCATGGTGAAATTGGCGCGGCCCGAAGACATGGAGCGCAGAGTATTGATATACCCGAACATATTCGCCAAGGGCACAAAGGCATCAATCGCAATCGCATTGCCGCGATTTTCTTGACCCTGAACTTGACCCCGACGCGATGTCAAATCGCCAATGATACCACCGGTATATTCTTCAGGTGTGATCACTTCGACTTTCATCACAGGCTCGAGCAGTTTCGCACCGGCCAGGCGCATGCCTTCGCGCATACACATCCGCGACGCGATCTCAAAGGCCAGAACCGAGGAGTCAACATCGTGATATTTGCCCTCAAGCAAAGCCACTTTGAAGTCGATCACAGGGAAGCCAGCCAGTGGGCCGCTGTCCATGACGGAGCGAATACCTTTTTCAACGCCTGGGATGTATTCTTTTGGAACCGAGCCACCAACGACGCGGGATTCGAAAGAATAGCCTTCACCTGGCTCTGTCGGCGTGATGGTCAGTTTGACCTCACCGTATTGGCCAGAACCACCAGATTGTTTCTTGTGGGTATATGTATGGGTCACTTCGTGGCCGATGGTCTCACGATAGGCCACCTGAGGCGCACCGATATTGGCTTCGACTTTAAACTCACGGCGCATACGATCCACAAGGATGTCCAAATGCAGCTCGCCCATACCTTTCATGATGGTCTGGCCTGATTCAAGGTCAGTTTCCACGCGGAAAGATGGATCTTCAGCAGAGAGACGCTGCAGCGCGAGGCCCATTTTCTCTTGGTCGCCCTTGGTTTTTGGCTCAACCGCGATCTCGATCACAGGCTCTGGGAAGGTCATTGTTTCCAGAACCACTGGAGCGTTCACCGCGCAGAGTGTGTCGCCGGTTGTTGTATCCTTCAGGCCACCCAATGCGATGATGTCGCCAGAAAATGCTTCTGCGATTTCATCACGGTCATTGGAGTGCATGATCATCATACGGCCAACGCGCTCTTTCTTGCCCTTAGTGGAGTTCAAGAAGGAATCGCCTTTTTCCAATTTGCCGGAATAAATCCGTGTGAAGGTCAAAGACCCTACAAAGGGGTCATTCCAGATTTTAAACGCCAGCGCAGAGAAGGGCATGTCATCATCCGCGCGGCGGGCAATGTCACGGGTTTCTGTCTCATCGCCGGGTTTGAAGCCCATGTAATCGACAACATCGAGAGGGCTGGGCAGATAATCCACAACAGCGTTCAGCAAGGGCTGCACACCTTTGTTCTTAAATGCAGAGCCACCAAGAACAGGCACGAATGCCATATCCAATGTGCCCTTGCGGATCAGTTTGCGCAATGTTGGAACGTCAGGCTCATTGCCTTCCAAATATTCCATCATGGCTTCATCATCTTGCTCAACAGCAGATTCAACCAATTTGGCGCGCCATTTGTCTGCTGTTTCTTTCAGCTCGGCACGAATTGGAGCTTTGACCCATGAGGCACCAAGGTCTTCACCCTGCCAAAGCCACTCTTCCATAGTCACAAGATCAACCAAACCTTCCAGTTCAGTCTCTGCCCCAATCGGGAAAGCGATTGGCACGGCCACAGCACCGGTCCGGTCTTCGATCATCTCAACACAGTTAAAGAAATCCGCGCCGATTTTGTCCATTTTGTTGACAAAAACCATCCGTGGAACCTTGTACCGGTCAGCTTGACGCCAAACAGTTTCCGTTTGAGGCTCAACACCAGCGTTCGCATCCAACACGCAAACAGCGCCATCAAGCACCGCCAAGGACCGCTCAACTTCAATGGTGAAGTCAACGTGACCAGGCGTGTCAATGATGTTCAAACGGTATTTGGGGCTGTCAGGGGACACACCATCCTCTGTGCGCTCCCAGAAGGTGGTTGTCGCAGCAGAAGTGATCGTTATGCCACGCTCTTGCTCTTGTTCCATGTGATCCATGGTTGCAGCGCCATCATGCACTTCACCGATGTTATGCTCTTTGCCTGTATAGTACAGGATCCGCTCGGAGCAGGTTGTTTTACCCGCATCGATGTGCGCCATGATACCGAAATTGCGGTACAGCTCTAGTGGATATTCGCGTGCCATATCTGTTCAGCCTCTGTGGGATTACCAGCGATAATGGCTGAACGCTTTGTTTGCGTCGGCCATTTTGTGAGTGTCTTCGCGCTTCTTGACGGCGGAACCACGGGATTGCACCGCGTCCAACAATTCGCCAGCAAGACGCTCTTCCATT
>JAKMFM010000059.1 GCA_022425445.1 Planktomarina sp. | reverse complement strand
GGCCGATGCTCCAAGCCCTTTGCGCCGGGCCTTGCTGCGCCAGATCAGCGGAGAGCCGGGTGTCGAGCCAATCCAGCCATCCGCCCATCACCGAACGATAACGTTCCGCTGGGCGATCGTCGCGCAGCAATTTAAGCCAATATGCGCAGTCGGTTGGGCTCGTCGCAGTGTTGCGAAATGCCGGAATGCTCATAAGGCCGACAAAAGTCACGAGCGGCCACCCGATTAGCCAATTCTGGAGCAAAGCCCATTCTATAAAAGCTTCAATCAATTTACCGTTGCCCCCGGGGCCCAAAATTTTCTTTTCAGGATATCAATGGGCTGGGGGATTTCAAGACGGTTGGCTTACCTGCGGCGGTCGCGGCGGCTGGACATGGGCTGAAAGGCCACACCAACATGCGCCTCGCAATAGGGTTTGCCGGCTTTCACCGCCAGACCGCAGAACCAAAAATCATCTGTCGCCGGATCACCGACCGGCCATTTGCAGGTTTTTTCGGTCAATTCCATCAAGCTGATCTTCTTGGCGGTCTTTTCCACTTCACTGACTTTTGCCAGAGCTTCGGGGCTGATCTCATTGGCTGAGGGCTGCGGCGGAAGCGGCTGGCCGGCAGGAATGATCTTGCGCACCGCAGGCGGGGTGACCCGCACGGTCTCGGCCGCTGGCGCAGCCGGTTTTGGCGGTGCGGCTGGTGTCGCGGGCGCGGCTGGCTTTGCCTTGACCTGCGCTTTTGCCTTATCCTTGGCGGCCGGCTTGGCCGTGGTCGAGGTCACACGGTTGGACAGACCCAAACGGTGCACTTTGCCGATCACCGCATTGCGGGTTACGCCGCCCAATTCCTTGGCGATCACACTGGCCGATTGGCCCTCGCCCCACATTTTTTTCAGAACTTCGACGCGTTCATCAGTCCAGGACATCATGCCCCCCCTTGAATTTCGTAGCCATACCGGGTGATACCCATGCAGCATCCTACTTTAGGCTCAACTGAGGCTAAGGACAACCACCCAAGTGGAGATAAGCTGTGGCAAATGTTTCTCAATACGGCGCAAGACGCTTCGGACGAGTCAATTGGCTGGGCCTTTGGACGCTCATTCGCCGCGAGAATATGCGCTATCTGGCGATCTGGCAGCAGACAATTTTTGCTCCGTTGATAACTGCTGGTTTGTTTCTATTGGTTTTTTCTATTGCCATAGGGCCTGGTCGCTCGGATGTCATGGGGTTTGATTATGTCAGCTTTTTGGCGCCGGGTTTATTGATGATGACGGTGATACAAAATTCTTTTGCCAATACCTCATCTTCCATGCTTTCGGCGAAAGTCATGGGGTCCATTGTCGATACGTTGATGCCGCCGCTGTCGCCCCTGGAAATGACCGTGGGATTCTTGGCGGGTGGCATTGGGCGCGGATTGGTGATTGGCGCAGTGCTCTGCCTGTCGATGGGATTGAGCCTCGGCATCTGGGTGGCTCATCCGCTTTGGACATTAGTCTTTGTGGTTTTGGGGGGGATGTTCATGGGCGCGCTGGGGCTTTTGGGTAGCATCTATGCGTATAAGTTTGATCAAATGGCTGCGATCTCAAATTTTGTGATCACACCCTTGGCATTTTTGTCTGGAACGTTTTATTCGATCCAAGCCTTACCCTCCATGATGCAGCCACTGATCCATGTGAATCCGATGTTTTATATCATCGACGGCGGTCGTTACAGTGTTCTGGGGGTTTCAGATGGCAGCCCGTGGGTGGCTTTGGCGGTGATTTGCGGCGCCAATATATGTGCGGTTGGTTTGGCTTGGGTTTGGTTGGCACGAGGTTATCGGTTGAAATCTTAGTGGGATTTGCAGCAGCAGATATTTGGACTTCCCATGACCGGGGGGCTTTGGTATGATAAGGGTATGAAAACGATGATTGAATTGACATTGAGACGCCGACGTCGCTGATATGATCACCGCAACGCGGCCTGCCCCTCGTGTTTTGCGCTCCTAGGCCTCTGTCCCAATTTTGGTTTTCTCACTCCCACCTCATTAGAAAGGTATTCCGATGATCCCTTCGATTCTGCCCACCTATAATCGCGCGCCGATGTCGTTTGTTTCTGGCACAGGCAGTTGGTTGACCAGCGATGACGATCGGCGATTTTTGGATCTCGGCGCTGGGATTGCGGTCAACAGCTTGGGGCATGCGAATCCGAAACTGGTGGCGGCGCTGACGGCGCAAGCCGGTAAATTGTGGCACACATCCAATTTGTACCATATTCCAGCGCAACAAAAACTCGCCGATCAGCTGGTGGCTTTGACCTTCGCCGACACGGTATTTTTTACCAATTCTGGGACAGAGTCTTGTGAGTTGGCTGTGAAAATGGCGCGCAAATATTTCTATGACAAAGGCCAGCCTGAGCGCGTGGAAATTATTGCCTTTGAAGGGTCGTTTCATGGGCGTTCCTCCGCAGGCATTGCGGCTGCTGGTGCAGAAAAGTTGACAAAAGGCTTCGGGCCTTTGCTGCCCGGCTTTGTGCAATTGCCATTCGCCGATCACGACGCGCTGCATGCGGCTGTTAACGACAAGACCGCAGCCGTATTGATTGAACCGATCCAAGGGGAGGGCGGCATCCGCCCCGTTCCGGATCATTGTTTGAAGGGTTTGCGCGATTTTTGTGACAGTCATGGGATCTTGCTGATTTTTGATGAGGTGCAATGCGGTGTTGGACGGACTGGGAAGCTGTTTGCCCATGAGTGGGCAGGGATTGATCCAGATATCATGATGGTGGCCAAAGGTATTGGTGGAGGCTTCCCCATAGGGGCCGTTTTGGCAACTGAAGAGGCCGCAAGCGGCATGGGGGCTGGTACGCATGGCTCAACTTATGGCGGGAACCCTTTGGGCTGCGCAGTGGCAAGTGCTGTCTTGGAGGAGGTGGCTGCTCCGGAGTTTTTAGCAAAGGTGAGCCGCAAAGCCGGGGCGCTGCGCCAAGGGCTTGAGGGGTTGGTTGCGCAATACCCAGATGTGTTTGAGGGTGTGACTGGTGCGGGGTTGATGCTGGGTCTGAAATGCAAGGCGAGCAATATCGATGTTGTCACAGCCGGATATGACTGTGAGGTTTTGACCGTGCCTGCGGCCGATAACGTTGTGCGCGTTCTGCCAGCGTTGAATATCTCAAACAACGAGATTTCTCAGGCGCTCGAGCGATTGGAGACGGTGGCGCAAGTCGTTCAATCTGCGCAATGAACAGCGCGGTTTCTCACATTTCGGCGCATGGTGCCGCGCGGCACGCCGCCTGCTTATAGGACAGACTAAAAATGCAAAATTTTCTCGATATCGATCAGGTTGATCCACAAAAATTGCGTGGCATTTTGGATGAGGCCGGGCGCATCAAAACTGCGCGTGCCGGTCTGTCCAAGGGCATGTTGGATGCTGAACGCCCACTAGAGGGCAAGATGGTGGCGTTGATTTTTGAAAAGCCATCCACACGCACCCGTGTGAGTTTCGATCTCGGGGTGCGGCAGATGGGCGGTCAGACCATGGTTTTGTCCGGCAGTGAGATGCAGTTGGGCCATGGGGAAACCATTGCGGATACAGCGCGGGTCTTGAGCCGTTATGTGGACATGATCATGATCCGCACTTTTGAAGAGGCGACGCTGCTTGAAATGGCCGAATACGCCAGCGTGCCAGTGATCAACGGGCTAACGAACCGCACCCATCCATGCCAAATCATGGCCGATATTTTGACGTTTGAAGAGCATCGTGGCTCCATACAGGGCAAGCGCGTCGTCTGGACGGGTGATGGCAACAATGTTTGCGCGAGCTTCATCCATGCCGCTGGCCAATTTGGCTTTGATTTCGTGTTCGCTGGCCCTGCGACGTTGGATCCTGAGTCGGAATTCATTGAAAAGGCGCGGGCCAAAGGCGTGAAGATCGAAATACAGCGGGATGTGCAAGAGGCGGTGCGCGGTGCAGATCTATTGGTGACGGACACTTGGATCTCTATGCATGACAGCCAAACGGCGCGGGAACGGCGCCACAATCAATTGCGCCCCTATCAGGTCGATGATGCATTGATGGCACAGGCCAAGCCAGATGCTCTTTTCATGCATTGCTTGCCAGCACACCGCAACGAAGAGGTGACAAGCTCCGTCATGGATGGGCCGAATTCGGTGGTATTCGATGAGGCGGAAAACCGGTTGCATGCGCAAAAGGCGATTATGCGCTGGTGCCTAGACTAAATATGGCTCTTGGTGCATGATTTTAGGGTAAAATCTCTGCTTGGCTCTGGTTGTTTGTGGATTAAGGGTTAAGGAGAACGGGACGTTTCTCATAAAGTGATCTGGCATGTCCTTAAATATTGGATGTTTGGTTCGAAAATTTGATTGGATGGAGCGTTGGCAAGCGCCGGCGCCCGTAGATTGGTTGGAGCGACTGGGGTTTTCCGCGCAGTCAGATCAGGTTGATGAGGCGCACCTCGATTATTTCCAAGACTCCGATCACATGGTTGTCTTCTCCCAGAAAGGCCAAGAGGTTTGGCTGGGTCTTGGCGTGAGTCATTTGTTCAATAACTTGTGCCAATCCCAAGATTTTAAGGGCTTAGGTGCTGGCGTTGCCATGGTCGCGGATGATGCGCATGGCTATTACGGCTTTCAGGAGTTTGCACGCGGCGAGGCGGGTTGGGGGGCGCAGGTGACAACCGTACCCCCCAGCATGTGGATGCGCCCGGCCTCTCACGGAACCGCAAGCCCCCAGCGCACCATGGCGATCCAGTCGGTTGCAGATCTTTTGGGCGCAAGGGTTAGTGTGATCGAAGCCTGCGCGACGGCGCAGGGCGAAGACGCGGCTTGCGGCATCGCATGGCATGGGCAGATGCAAGATTGGGTTTTGGCGTCGATGGCGGCTAATGGGACGGCATTTCAACAAATTGATTCGTCAAATTTTTTACCGACTGGCACATTATTTGAGGTGGGTGATCCTCCCAGTGGTTGGCCGCGCTATTGGCGGCAAGGGGATTTGTTTGCCGCGATGCAAGATCATTTAAGCCGTGCCTGGTGTGGCGTGGGGCTAAGCGAATTTACACTCAACCATCCGATGCTGCGGGGCTCCTGCCTCGTGATTGAATTAACCGCAGATAAATAACAGAAGCGCCTGAGCGCTGGAGGTGAAGATGACACAGGCTCATATTGGTGTGATTGGGGTCGGAACGATGGGCTCAGCATTGGCGCTGAACTTCGCCGAAAAGGGCCATGATGTCGCTCTTTGGAACCTGGAGCTGGAAGCGGTTGATCGGCTGATCGATTCTGCTGGAGATTTGGCCGCTCGGCTGCAGCGCTGCGAGACGCTGATTGATATGGTGGCGGCTTTGCCCGTGCCGCGGTCCATAGTCTTAATGATCCCGGCGGGCGCGCCAGTGGATCAAACGATAGCGGCGCTGCGGCCTTTGCTATCCCCCGGCGATACCATTATTGATGGCGGCAATTCCGATTTTCGCGATACAATAACCCGAACGAAAGGCCTCGAAGCCGCGGGTCTGTCCTACTTGGGAGTTGGCGTGTCTGGTGGCGCAGAGGGTGCACGGCGGGGACCGTCCATGATGGTTGGGGGCACCGGCTCTAGCTATGGTCGCGTTGCACCCATTTTGGAAGCGATTGCAGCCCGCTACGAAGGTGATCCCTGCGTGGCGCATTTGGGACCAGACGGCGCTGGGCATTTTGTAAAAACGGTCCACAATGGGATCGAATACGCCGATATGCAGATGATTGCCGAGGTCTACGGCATGATGCGGGATGGCGCGGGTCTGGCGGCCAGCGATATCGCGCCGGTCTTCCGCAGCTGGAACCGTGGACCACTGGCAAGCTATCTTATTGAAGTCACGGGAGAGGTCTTGGGGACCAAAGACCCGCAGACGGGTGAGGATATTGTCGATCTTATCGTAGATCAAGCTGGGCAAAAAGGCACCGGCCGTTGGACTGTGATTGAAGCGGTGCGCATGGGCCAAGCGGTGAGCATCCTTGAGGCCGCAGTTGGCGCCCGGGTCATGAGCGCGCAAAAATCCACCCGTCTACACGCCTCCAGAGCGCTTGTGCCGGCGGGTACGGATTTAATGATTCCAGTCACAGAGCATGATTTGCAATCTGCCTTAATCGTCGGGCGCATTTTGGCCTATGCTCAGGGGTTCGAAATTTTGGCGGCCGGTTCAAAAGAGTTCAATTGGTCGTTAGATTTTGCCCGTATTGCCGAGATCTGGCGTGCTGGCTGTATCATCCGTTCGGCCATGTTAGACGATATTGCCACAGCGTTTCGCAGCCCGCTTCCGGCTGGGAATTTGGCGCTGTCCGACCATTTCATCTCCTTGCTCACGGCTCATATCGCCGGGCTACGCCGGGTGGTTTCTGCCGCAGCGCTCAAAGGGCTGCCGACGCCTGCACTGGCGGCGGCATTGAATTGGTTTGATATGATCCGCCAAGAGCGCGGAACTTCGGATTTGATCCAAGCGCAACGCGATTACTTCGGGGCCCACTCCTTTGAACGTGTTGATGCGGAGGGATCGCATCATGGTCCGTGGCACGCGGGCTAACAGCTCAGCGCTTGCGGGGTTTGGCGCGTAGGGTTGGGTCCGCTTGGGTGGGATCCTCGGGCCAGGGGTGTTTGGGATATTGCGCCCGCATATCCTTGCGCACATCCCCATAGCTTCCGGTCCAAAAGCCGGGGATATCGGTAGTCACTTGGATGGGTCGATGTGCCGGTGACAGCAAGGTCACTTTTAGCGGGTGATCGCCGATCATAGGATGGCTGGTCTGCCCAAACATCTCTTGAATACGCAGTTCAATGGCTGGGCGATCACCAGTGTAATCAATTGTGATTTTTCGGCCCAGGGGCGTGATGAAATGCGCTGGGGCAATTTTTTCAAGCTGGTGCAATCCATTCCAACCGATATAGGCTTCTAAAGCTGGCAGCGGGTCAAAACTTTTCCAATCTTGCTCTGTGGTCATCCCTGTCAGATAGGGCGCCAGCCATTCTGGCGCGGTTTCGAGAAGGGCGGCATCTGAGCAATTGGGAAATTGTCCGCTTGGCGCCGCCGCGACGCGTGCTTGTAAAAGTCGCGCGGCTTTTGGCAGGCGTAAGCCTATGTGTTGCACGCCCTCAACCATAGCTGCTGCCAGTGCATCGGTGGGTGCCTCGCGCCAAACCTCTTGCGTGAGAGACAGCGCGCCCAGCGTTTCACTGCGACTTGCAATGACCCGCCGGTGGCGTTTGGACCAGTGGCAGCGGGTCTCCCAAGTGATGCGCTCGGCAAAAACCTCTCGAAGCTCTGCTTCACTCAGCGCAAGGGCCCTGCGGATTTTGGGGTCTGGACCCGTGCTAATATGCGGGTTTCCAAGATCTGCAATTACCAAATATTGTGCATTGGCCAAAGTATCATCGCCGGCTAAAACCGCGCCCTTGCCTCCGGCCATGATGTAGCGTGGCTGCGTGCTGGGCCTGCGCTGGGCGACACGTTCCGGATAGGCTAGTGCCAAGCATTGCGCGGGGCTTAAGATACCGTCGCGTATGGCTTTCGGCGCCAGCCTGCTGAGGCGTTTGGCTTCCTGTTTGATTCGCTCAAGCACGCTGTGATCACGAATTGTACCGGCTGGTGCTTTCTGGCCAACTGACCCACGCAGGGCAGTGAGGGCGGGTGCCAGATCGCAATTTTGCGTGGAGAGAATGTCTCGATCAGACAAGAGTGCGGCCAGCGGCGCGGCGTGGGGTCCGGCTTGCAGCAGCATTTGCGCCAAACGTGGATGCAGTGGCAATTTGGCAAGTGCCGCCCCATAGGGCGTCAGGCGACCCTTTGACAGCGCGCCGAGTTGAACAAGCAAGGAATTTGCCTGGGCCCAAGCGCTGGGTGAGGGCGCTGTGAGAAAGGCCAAATCCTCTGGCACGGAGCCCCATTGCGCCAGCTCAAGTGCCAGCGGGGCCAGGTCGGAAATTTCAATTTCCGGGGGCGCGAAGGCGGGCATGGTCCCTTCTTCGACACGCGCCCACATGCGATAGCAGTGACCGGCTGCCACCCGCCCTGCACGCCCGGCGCGCTGGGTGGCTTCGGCCTTACTCACCCGTTCGGTCACCAGCTTTTGCAGCCCCTTTGCCGGATCATAACGGGCCCGGCGTGCACGGCCGCAATCCACCACAACACGGATATCCTGGATGGTCAGAGAGGTCTCAGCAATGGCCGTTGCCAAAACGATCTTGCGCATATTTTTCTGGGCCTCAGGTTGGATGGCCAGCTGTTGCTCGGCAAACGGTAGGTTTCCCAACAGAGGGCGCAGAACGCAAGTTTTGGGCAGGTGATCTTGCAGTGCAGCTTTGGTGCGGCGAATTTCAGCCTCGCCGGGCAAGAAAACCAAAATTCCACCCTCGGTATCGGTGACTGCCTGCATAATCAGGCTGCGGGCCTGCGCTTCAAACGGGAGGTCTTTGGGCGCTGGGCGCGGCAGATAGGTAAGCTCTACAGGGAAACTGCGCCCAGCGCTTGTGACAATTGGTGCATCGTTGAGCAGGGCGGCAACGGGCGCGGCGTCCAATGTGGCCGACATGACCACAATCCATAGGTCCTCTCGCAGGGTCTCGCGCAGCTCCCAAGTCAGGGCCAGACCAAGATCGGCGGCAAGCGAGCGTTCATGAAATTCATCAAAGAGAATGGCGCTGACACCGGGCAACTCTGGATCTGCCTGGACCATGCGGGTAAGGATACCTTCGGTGAGCACTTCAATGCGGGTATTGGGGCCAACTTTGGATTGGCCGCGGATGCGATATCCCACCGTTTCACCCAATTTTTCACCCAGTGTCTCGGCCATGCGTTCTGCGGCGGCGCGCGCCGCCAGGCGCCGGGGTTCGAGCATCAGAATTTTTCCTGTGCACCGTCCTGACTGTAAGATGGCCAAGGGGGTGCGTGTGGTTTTGCCGGCCCCCGGTGGGGCTTGCAAAACCACACGGCCAGACTGTGTCAAACACTCCAGCACTTGCGGCAGGACCGCATCTATCGGCAGCTCAAACTTCACCCCGCCCTTATCGGCGAGAAAATCTTGCGCGTCCACGGCTGGTTTGCGGCTATTGGCTTTTGGCATGTGAGACCTTGTGGCGGGATAAATTGCCTCGCACCGTGCCTTTGCAATTGCGCAGCTGCGCGGTAGATGGTCAATTCAAATGGATACATCCGCAATTTGAGTGCCAGACACCGTCCCGGAGGGCTGATGAATAAAGCAGGATTTGCACCAGAGGCGACCGCCCGTTTGATAGAGCAGGGCAATCGGCGGGCTTTGGCGCGGGCCATTACTTTGGTGGAGAGTGCCCATCCGGTGCATCGACAGCACGCCACGACTTTGCTCGCGACTCTGCGAAAGGATCGACAAGCCATTCGCATCGGATTGTCAGGAACACCGGGTGTGGGCAAATCAACCTTTATTGAAAGTTTCGGGCTGCACTTGGTGGAAAGCGGTCTCAAGGTTGCCGTTTTGGCAGTAGATCCCTCGTCTGCCCGATCGGGAGGATCTATTTTGGGCGATAAAACCCGAATGGATCAGCTCTCGCGCCATCCGAGCGCCTATATCCGCCCCTCACCCAGCCAGACTCATTTGGGCGGTGTGGCCCGGCGCACCCGCGAGGCCACCGCGCTCTGCGAAGCCGCCGGGTTTGATGTGGTTCTGATCGAAACCGTAGGCGTGGGGCAGTCAGAGACGATGGTGGCTGAAATGGCGGATTTATTCGTGCTGCTGCTCGCTCCGGCTGGGGGGGATGAGCTACAGGGGGTCAAGCGTGGCATTATGGAGATGGCCGATTTGATTTTGATCAATAAGGCCGACGGTGACCTTAAATCTGCCGCTATCCGCACTTGCTCCGATTATGCCGGGGCTCTGCGGTTGCTGCGGAAGCGGTCGCAAGATCCTGAAGGCTTCCCCAAGGCGCTGACTGTATCTGCTTTGGAAGGCGCGGGGCTGCGACAAAGTTGGGAAGAGATGCTGGCCTTGGTAGCTTGGCGCCGCAAACAGGGCGTTTGGGCCCGCACCAGAGCATCCCAAAATGCCTATTGGTTCAATGCGGAATTGCGCCACGCGTTGCTCACGCGGCTTGAACATGACCCGGAGGCCGCGGCGGCCTCACGGCAATTGCAAAAGGCGCTTCAAGCCGGGGAGATTGCACCTTCCGTTGCGGCCGAGCGCGTGGTGGATATCTTCTTGCGGACCAAGACATAGAAGGGCTATCGATTCGGGTCTGCGCCTCGGTTTTGCAAATGTTTGAGGGAATATTTCTGACATTAATCGTGAAAAGCCTAAAAACCGATGTTAAAGCGCAGCGGAAGACGGCAAGAAGGCTTGACCTTGCATTGGGATACTCCTAAACCCCGGCAATGAGTTTTCACCCGAGGCCATTTGGCGCGGGTTTTCAATATCTGAATAAGGACGCATAAGATGGCACGCCGCTGCGAACTGACGGGCAAAGGCCCAATGAGTGGAAACAATGTAAGCCACGCCAAAAA
>JAKMFM010000050.1 GCA_022425445.1 Planktomarina sp. | reverse complement strand
CGTCAATTTCGCGCACTCCGGCGCGGACTGCATCCTTGATCGCGTAGCCACCCACATCCGCGGTCGCAGCCCCGGCGCGTATCAGTGCGATTTCAGCCGCCGATTTCATCATGCGCTGCTGCATGGTGGCCTGCGCTAGATCAACTTGAGCTTTTGGGGCCAAATAGCTGTTGAGCGCTGCGGCCTGCGTGAGGGACAAATGATCGCCCTCATAGCCGATCACACCTCCTTCTCCCGTCACAGAGGCAATTGCGCGCCAATAGTTATCGCGCTGCCAATCCGTATAGGTGATGTTGTCCCCAAAGCTGCGGCGCCATGGCTGGCCGGCGTCGATGCCGGCGGAAATGGTGACGCAATCCGTTTCGGTGACAACCAGGCCATAGGGGCGGCCAAAGGCGCAGTACAGAAAGCCCGAATAATAGGCGATGTTATGCATAGATGTAAAAATAGCCGCGTTGACACCTTTGTCGCGCAGGATGCTGCGCAGCCCCGCAAGGCGGGTTTCATATTCCGCATTGCAAAAGGGCAAAACCGCTTTTGATCCATTGTGAAATCGGTGAAAATTTGGGCGTTTGATTTGGGTCATGTCGACACCTCATTGAAAAATAAATCCCGGCGTTCAGGATCCATTTTGCGCAAGTGGAATATGCCACCCGCCAGCGACGCCATCGCTGAATGCTCGCAAATGATGAAGGATTTTTCCAGCCTGTGCCACCACATTTGCGACGCCTTTTCACGCGAATTGCGACCTAGCATTGGGCCATTTTGGTGGCGCGGATCGGGCGGACAAAATTGAAGTTGTGCCGGATCAAGACGATGCCGAAGGCGGAAAATTGGGGCAGAGATGATCATTAACATAACCGATATTTTTGATTAAGAACTGATTACCACTCGGTCTATTTTATTGAGTTACTCTTGATTTTTCCAAAGACAGTATTTGCCAGAGACGAAATAATTTGGTACGTTTAAAAGTCGGTAGATGTACGATAGGTCAACGTGAGGTTTGGGTAATGAGTAACGCAATGAAGCAGTTGTCGCGCATGTCTAAATTAATTTTTGAGATGGAAATCGATTTAGGATTGAGTGACCTATCGCAACCTGAGAAATTGGTTCTAATGGCAGCCCATGAGCAATCTGATGCAGATGGGCAATTTGAAACACATCAATTGTTGTCGCATCCTTTGAGTGCCAAAATGGCCCGCCCCACCTTCTTTCGGGCATTGAAGCAGCTTGAGCAAAAAGAGTTACTGTTGAGAAATCCAGACAAAAAGCGCGGATTGTACAGTGTTGCGGAGACTTAATCTCGACTGGCTCACCTTTGTTGTCGTGAGTGTTGGGTATATTTCGGCTTATACAATAACATCTGGGCTCGTGATGCCGCTTCAGAAAATATTTGCACCACAGCTTCCCATTGTTTTCAGCCTGCTCTTTCTGCCCCACGGTATTCGCGTATTGGCGGTCTATTTCTTGGGCTGGCGAGGCGTACTCTATTTGATACCAAGCAGTTACCTCATGTGGGCCATAAGCGTTTACGGCAGCTCTATCGATCTGGCGATTTTGAGTCCTCTGGCTTCTTTGAGCGTGGTTTATATCGCTGTCAGAATGGTTAAAACATTTACCGATTCGCGTAGCACAGATGCGTTTGGATTTTCGTGGAAGGAGTGTTTGGTAATCGCAGCAATTGCATCTGTATTTAACGGTATTGTACTTTCCATTCTTAATGGCAATTCATTCAACTGGGTCTTGATGATTGGATATTCTTGCGGTGACATGGCTGGGCAAATTGTTCTACTTCTGCTGCTGATTGCTTTTATGAAGATCAGTCGCAAACTTTCCAAATTCATTTAACAGATTGCTTGACGCACTATAGATCACCCGCGCATCCCGGTGGTGCCGGCCAAGCGTTTGGTGTTCTACCTGTGAGACAAATGCCGTGGTGATCCGATCAGCTGGCCAAGAGGGCGGTGTTCCCTCCTGCGGCGGTCGTGTTGATACAGATCGATTGCTCGCATACCAGCCATTGTTTGAATTTCTCATCCATCAGCAAGGGAACGATCGCACCGTGGCGCGCGCTCAAGGCTTGGCGTAGAGCCTGCGCCTGCGGACCTGCATAGACCACCGCCTGCAGATCGGGGATCATTGTCACATCAGACATCGTAACCTCTGCGGCAATAGCGCGGCATCCCATGTCTCGAGCGCGTTGTGCACGGGTCTCTGCGCCCGGGCCCATGCACAGCACGCGTGACTTGGGCCGCAAGAGGTAGTGGTTCGATTCGCCTGTGGGGCCTGGTAAATCTTTCGGGGTGTGGCTCTGCTTTGGCGCTTGCGCGGCAAAGGCTTGCGCGAGCTAGAAACCCATGAGCTGGTGCGAGCCGTCATGATGATTGAAG
>JAKMFM010000030.1 GCA_022425445.1 Planktomarina sp. | reverse complement strand
GGGGGCGGAGCTTGAAAATATTTCTGCTAAAATTCGTTTGGAAAGCGGGTTTGACACATTTGCCTCCATGCAGGGCAATATGGGAGAGGCGACCTATTCGGCCTATGTCTCCACGCGCATGCATCCGTATCAAGACATGGTGTTTCATGGATCTGAAGGGGTGTTGCGCCTGACCGCGCCGTTTAATGCCAATATTTTTGGCGAGGCGCGCATTGAATTGCACCAGCCAAATCTGGGCCTGCGGGTTGAGAAATTCCCGTCTGCGAACCATTATGTGCAGCAAGTGGAAGCCTTTGGGCACAGCATCCGCACCGGTGCGGCCTTTCCTTGGACACTCGAGCAGGCGCGCGGAACCCAAGAAGCAATTGAAAAGATATTGGCGATTGGCACAGAGTTGCCATAATTTTAAAGCGACAGTCTTCTGAAATAATTAGAAGTTCAAATTGATCTAAAAAGGTGTTTCAACGATGAGCAGTCCAAAAGCTGAAGGTGACTTTTCCCTCAATGAATTCCGAAAGGGCAAAGCGCAAGAAAGCCTTGTGATGCGGCTGCTTTGGATGGTCGTCATTTCCGTTATGTTGAGCCTCGCGCAAACGGTTCTCACCTTTGTCACGATCATCCAGTTTATCATCATGCTGGTCTCTGGACGGCAGCCCAATGAGCGTTTGGCTGATTTTGGTACGACTTTGGGGATTTGGATTGCCAAGGCCGCCTGCTATCAAACAGCTGCCAGCGAAATGCGCCCTTTGCCATGGAGCAAGTTGGATTAATCTTCCATCGCTTCCAGCTCATCAATCATCGCAGAGATCATGCTGAGCCCCTTGTCCCAAAATTTGGGGTCACTCGCGTCTAGGCCGAAGGGCGCCAGCAGCTCTGTGTGGTGCTTCGAGCCACCGGCACGCAGCATCTCAAAATATTTGGCCTGAAACTGCGGATCACCCTCTTCATAGACAGCATAGAGCGCATTTACCAAACCGTCGCCAAAGGCATAGGCGTAAACATAGAATGGGGAATGTACGAAATGTGGGATATAGGACCAAAACGTCTCATAGCCATCCATGAATTCAAAAACCGGCCCTAGGCTTTCACCTTGCACGCTCATCCAAATCGCATTTATCTGATCTGGTGTAAGCTCCCCCTCGGCACGGGCCGCATGCAGCTTGCACTCAAAGTCATAAAAGGCAATTTGGCGTACCACGGTGTTGATCATGTCCTCCACTTTGCCGGCCAAGAGTACTTTGCGCTCTTGCGGTGTTTTAGCGGCCGCCAGAAGTTTGCGGAATGTCAGCATTTCGCCAAAAACAGAAGCGGTCTCTGCCAAGGTGAGCGGTGTTGAGGACAGCAGCTCGCCTTGCTCTGCGGCCAGAACCTGATGCACCCCGTGCCCCAATTCATGGGCCAGTGTCATAACATCACGCGGTTTGCCCATGTAGTTGAGCATCACATAGGGATGCACGGTGGTGACGGTCGGATGCGCAAAGGCGCCGGGTGCTTTACCCGGCTTAACCGCGGCATCAATCCAGCCTTGGGTGAAAAACGGTTTGGCGATCTCGGCCATCTCTGGCGAAAACTCAGCGTAGGCTGACAGCACCATCTCTTGCGCTGTGCCCCAATCGACCAAGTTGTCGTCTTCAATTGGCAAAGGAGCGTTCCGATCCCAGACCTGCATGGTCTCAAGACCCAGCCATTTGGCTTTGAGCGCATAGTAGCGATGCGCTAATTTGGGGTAGGCGGCCACGACCGCATTGCGTAGCGCCTCGACAACCTCAGCTTCCACATGGTTGGACAAATGCCGCCCGGTTTGCGGCGTTGGCATTTTTCGCCAGCGGTCTTCAATCTCTTTTTCTTTGGCCAGCGTATTGTGCACCCGGGCAAAAAGGCCTGTATTGGCGCGCAACACGCGCGCAATCTCACGGGCCGCCGCCTCGCGCGTGCCGCGATCTTGTTCGGATAATTTGTTGGCGGCCGCCTCCAGCGGTAGATCTTCCCCATCAATGGTAAAGACGAGGCCAGCGACAGTTTCGTCAAACAAGCGGTTCCAGGCAGCTGCTCCGACCACCGATTGATCATGTAGGAATTTTTCCATTTCGTCAGACAGCTGATAGGGCTTCATGGCGCGCATGCGGTCAAACACCGGCTTATAGCGGGCCAGAGCAATATTTTGCGACAGTAATTTTGAAAGAACTTCTTCGTCCAATCTATTGAATTCTAATCCGTAAAAAACCAATTTTGTCGTATGTTCCGTCAGCTTAT
>JAKMFM010000251.1 GCA_022425445.1 Planktomarina sp. | reverse complement strand
CACTTGGTGAATGGCCGCTTTTATGGAAGTTAGGTAACCATTTGGTCGTCATTCTGACTGACGTTTCCTTTGCTCCAACCCGCTACGGCTTTAGCACCAGCCCTCCAATCGCTTTGCGGCTTTCGAGCATGTCGTGGGATTGTTGGGCATCGGCCAGTGGAACGGAGATGGGGTCGTCAGACCGAAGAATTCCCGCGGCGAAGTTTTTGAATACCGCGTCGGCCATCGCGCGATATTGAGCGGGATCCGCTAGGTAGTGAAACAAGATGGGTCTTGTGACTGTTAGCGATTTTTCCGCAAGTGTACTCATCGCCACGGGATCGACAGGTCCAGAGGATTGCCCCAAGTTCACCAAGTGACCGCACAGCGCGAGAGCTTTAAGAGAACCGGCAAACGTGTCGACACCGATGGAGTCGTAAACGACGTCAACGCCACGACCATTAGTGAGGCGAAGCACTTCATCTTCGAACGCAGTTTCACGATACAGAATAGGATTATGGCAACCAGATGCTTTCGCAATCTCGGCCTTTTCTTGCGAACCAACCGTCCCAAGTACATTGACACCCATATTGGACGCCCATTGGCACATTAAACGTCCGACGCCACCAGCGGCAGCATGCACAAGGATCGTCATTCCAGCTTCCAACTGATGAACCCGGTGGGTCAACATTTCCACCGTCATCGCCCGCAAAAGCGTTGCAGCGGCAAGATCATCGCTCACTGAGCCAGGCAACAGAACTGCGACACTTGCGGACAAAAGACGATGGGATGCATATGCACCGTAAGGCGGTCCAGTTACATACGCGATCCGATCTCCGATGTTGAAACCTTCGACGCCATCGCCGATTTCCTCGACGACTCCCGCGCCCTCACAGCCCAAAATGCCGGGTAC
Organism: Planktomarina sp.; assembly: GCA_022425445.1. Lineage (GTDB taxonomy): Bacteria > Pseudomonadota > Alphaproteobacteria > Rhodobacterales > Rhodobacteraceae > Planktomarina. Next base: position 2,411 of record JAKMFM010000251.1, on the reverse strand, counting down.
TGGAAGCGTTTTATAAAGGCCCGAACGGACATAGACGTCGTGAAAGTTCACACCGATCGACGTCTGGCGAATACGCAGTTCACCGTTGCCCGGCACTGGCAACGCAATGTCTTCGAGGTTCATGACATCGGATCTACCGTAGTTTCTGATCACGATCGCTTTTGGCGTGTTGTTCATCGTATCGGTCCGTCTGGTTGGAAAATAAGTGGAAATCGGCTCGGTTACAGCTTCGGATCAGGGTCGTTTGTGTTCGCCCCACCTTCTTGCAGCAGCAGATAGTTCATTGTCGACGCGGCATGGCGGAATGTCATCGCCTCTTGATACTCAGGGTCCGCGAACCACGCTTCAACATCTGCTTTGCTTGGGAATTCCAGAATGACCATACGACCATCGTAGTCCTGACCTTCAACGCAAGTGATCTCCTCGCCACGGGTCAGAAACTTCCCACCGTATTTTTTAACGATAGGCGGCGTGCGGCTTGTGTATTGTTTGTAGGTCTCTGGGTCGTTGATGGTCATCATGGACACGACATATGCGGGCATGGTGTTTTCCTTTTGATCTTAGACGCCGGGGTCCGGTGCGTCGGTGTATTCGATGCCATCTTGGACGGTGAGCATTTCCATAGTCGATGCGGCTTTGCGCGGCTCAGCCACTTTCAAATAGTCTGGGTCCGCGAAGAATGCTTCTGCGGCGGCCTTGTAGGGCCAGACGCTGACGACCACGCCGGACGTGCAATTGGTGTCTTCTAGACAGGTCAAATCACTGCCCCGCGTCAAATACCGCCCACCGTGCTTTGCAACATATGGCGGGATAAGGCGTACGTATTCGCGCAGTTTTTGGGGGTCATGGACCTTCATTTGAGCAACGACATAAGCTGGCATGGTACGTTTCCTTCGCTCAACTACGCGCCGCTGCGATGCGTGCAGCAGCCATTTCGTCGGCAACATCAGAGCTTGGCCGTCCAGACGTTTTAGCGGAATCAAGGATTTTCAAAATTGTATCGTAAAGGCCATGGATGTGCTTGTTGGATGCCTCCCGCGATGGGGTGTCAAAGATGACCGTAGACGCCCCCATCATTCCGCCGGCATTGACGACATAGTCAGGCACATACGTGATCCCGCGGCTTTGGAGAGCTGCCCCATGGCGCGGTTCGGAAAGCTGGTTGTTCGCAAGGCCACAAATGGCCTTTGCTTTGATATCCGGCAAGGTTGCATCATTGAGTCCGCCACCCATTGCACAAGGTGCGAAGATATCGACATCTTGAGCGTATATGGCGTCTGGCGAGACAGCTGTGGCACCAAAGCGTTGGACCATCTCGCGAACGGTGTCCTCGTTAAGATCAGCCACGACCAATTCAGCCCCGACTTCGTGCAACTGTCGGCACAGATCGCCACCGGTCTGCCCCAATCCTTGAACCGCTACACGCAGTCCAGCCAGGTCATCACGCCCTAGCGCATGTTTGGCCGCGGCCTTAACCCCAATAAACCCACCAAGTGCTGTAAACAGTGACGGATTAAAACCTGCCTCGTACTGGGACGCCCTGGCAAAGATATAGTCGCAATTCTCCGCTAGAATGTCCGCATCCGCCGGGCCGACTCCCACGTCAATCGCTGTCCAATACCGGCCACCCAAGTCTTGCACATGTCGTGAAAACGCACGCAAAAGATTGGCTTTGTCCGCGCGCGTTGGATCCGCGATAATCACGGATTTCCCGCCCCCTAAAGGAAGCCCCGCAACCGAATTCTTGAAACTCATTCCTTTTGATAAACGAAGCACATCCGTCAGCGCTTCATCGGCAGACGCATATGGATGCATGCGGCATCCGCCTGCCGCCGGACCAAGAGCGGTCGAATGGATAGCAATGATCCCCTTCAACCCAATCTCACGATCATGACAAAACAAAACTTGTTCATGGTCGAATTCGGGGTGAGAAAAAATGGACATCGGCAGGCCTTCGTTTGGGTTTGCGACAAAATAGCCAAAACGGCGCTATAAGACAAATGAGAACTCGCATCAGATTGCTAGCGCAGCCTGGGCTTGGGATTGCAGCGCATCCATGCGCGAAAGCCTTCCTACCGACTACTGGTCCAACTCGACAGTCTTCTGTGCGCTCTGGCCCAGCGCATCCTCTGTAGTTAGCTCTTTTAACTGCTGATCAATAAGCACTTTGTATTTGGCAAACTGAATATCCATACTCACAGTTTACTGCACATGCGTAGCATCAACTCAATCCACAAGATTCAGAGGAATACGCTTGGCCTTTTATTTTGATCGCGTAGTTTGATACGAAAGTAATCAGATACAGCGAATGCAGAGAAGGTAGTGACTTTGGAAATTTCAGGGAAAATTATAGAGATATTGGATATTAAATCCGGACAGTCAGCAAATGGAGAATGGCGCAAGCAAGAGTA
>JAKMFM010000237.1 GCA_022425445.1 Planktomarina sp. | reverse complement strand
GGCAATGATCGCGCGCGGGGAAGATTAGAGGGAGCTTTGACGCAATTGCGGCGCCAACAGGCTGAGCCGCCAGAAGCCTGGACCATACAGGCCCCTTACAATATCGCCGAAGCTAAAGAAGCCTGTGGCGCATTGTTTGATCTGCCAGAACGCCCCACCGCGCTTCTTTGCGGCAACGATGTGATCGCGCAGGGGGCAATTTACGCCGCTGTTCAGCGGGGCGTGCAGGTGCCAGAAGACCTGTCTGTTTTGGGAATAGGAGATTTCAAAGGCAGTAAAGAGATGGAGCCGCCCCTGACCACGATCCATTTCCCCGCCGAAGAGATTGGCGGTTTGGCCGGGCGCGAAATGTGCGATTTAATTGCGCAGTCGGAAGACTTGAAATCCACGGGGCATTTGGTGCGCAAAAAATGTCAGATCAGCTTGGCGGAGCGTGCAACCTGCCTGCCAGTGCGTCGCCTGCGCTGATCTGATCGGTGAAATATTGTGTGAAGTAAAATGGAATTTTCCGCAAAAAAACTAAGCTGCCCCTTCCAATAAGGGCCGGTTGCGCTATCGTCGGCTCGAAGCCAAAAGAATTTCGGCTCATTATCTGGGAGGATACTATGAAGAATCTAGGAATGAAGACGGCGATTGCTGCATTGACAGTTGCCTTTGCTGGCGAAGCGATCGCGACAGAGTGGAATGTTTCTGTATGGGGCAAGCGTCGGGCGTTTACCGAGCATGTTGAGAAGCTGGCAGAACTGGTCGCAGCGAAAACCAATGGCGAATTCACGATGAATGTCAGCTATGGGGGTCTGTCAAAGAACCGCGAGAACCTCGATGGGATTTCTATCGGGGCCTTTGAAATGGCGCAATTCTGTGCCGGCTACCATCCTGACAAAAACCGCGTTGTGACAGTGTTAGAATTGCCATTCTTAGGCGTTGCAAATCTTGAAGAAGAAGTCGCGGTCAGCCATGCAGTCTATGCTCACCCAGCAGCGACAGAAGAGATGGCGCAATGGAATGCGCGTCTGCTTATGACTTCGCCCATGCCGCAATATAACATCGTCGGCACTGGCGATCCGCGGTCGACCCTCGCTGACTTTGAAGGCATGCGCGTGCGGGCCACAGGCGGTCTTGGCAAGGCATTTGCGGCTGTTGGCAGTGTGCCCACATCCGTGACAGCAACCGAAGCCTATCAGGCGATGGAATCGGGTGTTGTCGATACCGTGGCCTTTGCGCAGCATGCGCATCTGTCCTATGGCACAATTAACCGTGCGGATTGGTGGACAGAGAACCTGAACCCGGGCACCGTAAATTGCCCAGTTGTGGTGAATATCGATGCCTATGAAAGCCTGTCTGACGCGCACCGCGCTGTATTGGACTCATCTGTTGATGAGGCGATCGAATATTATCTCGAAAACTATGGCACATTGCTGCAGCGTTGGGATGGTGTTCTGGCCGAAAAAGGCGTTGAAAAAGTCACCATCAGCGATGCCGAATTGGCAGCGTTTCGCGCCAAAGCCGCCGATCCAATCCGCGCGGCTTGGATTGCTGATATGGAAGCTCAGGGCATTCCGGGTCAAGAATTGTTTGACCTTGTCATGACCACTTTGGAAAACACCCGTAAGGGCAACTGATCCATGCGCACCTGCCCCTTTTCGCGAGGGGCAGGTGTTTTTGACAGGTCACGCCCTGTCAATTTACGCTCTGTCCATTCACCCTGAAGGCGACGCTATGGCTTCATCCTCATCTGTTCTGCAAGACGATTCCTGGCTTAGCCGCGCTGATCGGGCGCTGTTGCCTGTTGAGCGTGTCTTTGCTCTGCTCAGTGGCTTGGCCGTATTTTCACTCATGTTTCTCGCAGCCTACTCTGTGTCTGGCCGCAAATTTTTAAATCAACCCCTGAATGGCTACGTTGATTATATCGAGGCGGCCATGCCTGTGATTGCCTTTATGGGAATCTCTTATGTGCAACGCTTTGGCGGTCATATTCGTATGGATATGATCATCGGCAAGATGCGTGGCCGGGTGCTCTGGGCCTTGGAGTTTTTGACTGTGACGTTAATTTTGGTGGTCATTTTGGCGCTGATCTGGGGTTCTTGGGCGCATTTTGACCGCAGTTTTGATTTCAGCAAGCCTCTTTGGAGCCGTGACAGCTCGATCGATATCGGCATTCCAATGTGGCCGGCCAAGCTCTTGGTGCCCGTTGCCTTCTCACTCTTGGCGGTGAGGCTCGTGCTGCAAATGATTGGCTATGGCCGGGCATTGGTCCTCGGACTGGAACGCCCGGTGGCCGTGCCCCTGATCTTAACAATTGAAGAGCAGGCCATGGCAGAAGCGGCCCATTTGGCGGAGCAGGAGTGATGGATCCTATTTCAATTGGCCTATGGACCACCGGCGGCATGCTGGTTTTGGTGTTTATCGGTATGAGGGTGGCTTTTGCCGCAGGCCTTGCCGGTTTTGTGGGCCTGTTTTGGTTGCGCTGGAACGGTTTTGATTATGATCCAGCGAAATTTGGCAAAGCCCTGACCATCAGCGTAAAAATTGCGGGCCAAGTGCCGCATTCCAAAATCGCGGCCCAGGCTTTGAGCCTCATTCCGACATTTATTCTGATCGGCTATTTGGCCTATTACGCCAAGCTGACCACGGCTCTTTTTGAGGCTGCGAAACGTTGGATCGCTTGGGTGCCTGGCGGTCTCGCGGTCTCAACGGTCTTTGCGACGGCAGGTTTTGCGGCCGTTTCTGGCGCATCGGTGGCCACGGCGGCGGTCTTTGCGCGGATTGCGATCCCTGAGATGCTGAAGATCGGGTATAACAAGCAATTTGCCGCTGGTGTTGTGGCAGCTGGCGGGACCTTAGCCTCGCTCATTCCGCCCTCCGCTATTTTGGTTATCTACGCAATTATCGTTGAGCAGGACGTGGGCAAGCTGCTATTGGCGGGCTTCATTCCCGGCGCGTTTTCCGCTTTGGTCTATGCAGGACTGATCATCGGTATCGCAGTGATTTTCAAAAATGTCGGCCCACCGGTTTCAGGCTTCACTTGGCGTGAGCGTTTTGCAGCCCTGCCACCGGCTTTGCCGATTGTCGCTGTGGTGGTGATTATCATCTTCTTTGTTTACAACCCCTTTGGCGATGCCTGGGGCACACCAACCGAAGGTGGCGCCGTCGGCGCTTTCATCGTGTTTTTGATGGCTCTTTATCGTGGGATGCGCTGGGCGCAGTTGAAAGATGCATTGCTTGAAACGGCGAAGCTGACTGTGATGATCTTTTCAATCATTTGGGGCGTGCTGATCTATGTCCGGTTTTTGGGATTTGCCGATCTTCCGGGTGTGTTTTCCGACTGGATTACCAGCTTGGACATGGCGCCTTTGGTTATTTTGATCTGCATTCTTTTGGCCTATGCGGTCCTCGGTATGTTCATGGATGCGATTGGCATGTTGCTGTTAACACTGCCTGTCGTCTATCCGGCCGTTATGGCGCTTAATGGCGGTGAATATGTGACTGCGGCCGATAGCGCCTTTGGTATGAACGGCACGATGTGTGCGATTTGGTTCGGCATATTGGTGGTGAAAATGGCGGAGTTCTGTCTCATAACCCCGCCCATTGGGCTCAATTGCTTTGTGGTCGCCGGGGTGCGCGATGATTTGACGGTGCAGGATGTTTTCAAAGGCGTCACCCCATTCTTCCTTGCGGATGGTGTCACAATTGCGCTTTTGGTTGCCTTTCCGGGAATTGTACTCTGGCTGCCCTCTTTGGTGGGTTAGGGCGTCGAAATTTCTCTTGCCTCTTGTGACGGGGCATGAAAGCGATTGCGTATGAGCGAGCAAGCTGCGGATAGGCCAATTGTTGGCGCATTGTGGATGGGGCTGTCGGGCCTGTGTTTCATCGGCGTCTATGTCGGCGTGAAGCTGGTCGGCACGCGTTTGCCCGCGGCAGAAAGTGCATTTCTTCGCTATGCTTTGGGCCTGGTGTTCTTATTGCCGGTGCTGCGCGTTTTGTTGCGCGAGGGGCTCACTTGGCAGGTGACCCGACTCGGCGCAGGGCGCGCGTTTTTGCACACATTTGCTGTGACACTTTGGTTCTACGCCATGGCCCGCATTCCAATCGCGGAGGTCTCTGCCATGGGATATTTGACGCCAATCTTCGTGACATTGGGAGCGGTTGTAATTTTGGGAGAGCGCTTGGCGCTGCGCCGGGGGCTTGCGATTGTTGTGGCGATATTGGGCGTGATGGTCATCCTGAGGCCCGGCATTCGTGAGATCACACCGGGACATATCGCCATGCTGGGTACAACGTTATGTTTCGGGGTGAGTTACCTTATCGCCAAGCGCCTGACCGATTTAGCCAGTGCGGACATGGTGGTGGCCTTGTTGTCCGTGGGTGTGACCATCGGGCTTATCCCGCTGACAATTCCTGTCTGGATTGCGCCCACAGGCTTTGAAGTGGCTATGCTATTTGCGGTCGCCACTTTCGCTGTTGCTGGGCATTACTCCATGACCTTTGCCTTCCGGTCGGCCCCGCTGACGGTCACGCAACCTGTCGGTTTCTTGCAATTGATTTGGTCTGTTGCCACCGGATATTTCCTCTTTGGCGAGCATATCGATGCTTTGGTTATATTGGGCGGGATGATTATCATTGGTTCCGTGCTGTATCTCACTTTGCGCGAGGCGCAGTTGAAACGAAAACGAGAAAGAAAGACCCCTCTATGATTGATCCAAAACCCACAGCGAGCCACTTTATCAATGGCGCCTATGTTGAAGATAAGGCCGGCGAACCGATTGATGTGATTTATCCCGCAACGGGAGAGGTCATTGGCCGGGTGCACAGCGCGACACCGCAGATTGTGCAGGCGGCGCTTGCGGCGGCCAAAGCGGCCCAGCCAATCTGGGCGGCGATGACCGGCACAGAGCGCGGCCGGATATTGCGCCGGGCGGCAGATATGATGCGCGCGCGCAACCGTTCATTGTCGGAATTGGAAACCTATGACACCGGCAAACCCTTGCAGGAAACTTTGGTGGCCGATGCCACCTCTGCGGCAGATGCTTTGGAATATTTTGGTGGCCTGGCCGGGAGCCTCACCGGGGAGCATGTGCAGTTGGGTGAGGATTTTATCTATACCATCCGGGAGCCGCTCGGGGTTTGCGTTGGCATTGGCGCTTGGAATTACCCCACGCAAATTGCCGCTTGGAAGGCTGCGCCAGCTTTGGCCTGTGGCAATGCAATGGTCTTTAAACCCTCTGAAACAACGCCGCTTTGCGCCTTGCAGGTGGCGGAAATTTTGCATGAGGCCGGTTTGCCAGCTGGGCTGTATAATGTGGTGCAAGGATTGGGCGATGTTGGGGCGGCCCTGGTGAGCGATCCTTTGGTGAATAAGGTCTCGCTCACAGGCTCACTGCCAACAGGCCGCAAAGTCTATGCTGCCGCTGCGGAGGGAATGCGCCATGTGACCATGGAACTGGGAGGGAAATCGCCGCTGATCATCTTTGATGATGCGGAGCTGGAAGCCGCGGTGAGCGGCGCCATCTTGGCCAATTTCTATTCCTCTGGCCAAATTTGCTCGAATGGCACGCGCGTCTTCGTACAAAAAGGCATCAAGCCGGCCTTTCTCAAGCGCCTCTCTGAACGTCTGGCCACAGCGATCTTGGGGGATCCTATGGATGAGGCCAGTAATTTTGGTCCGATGGTTTCGGAGCGGCAACGCGAGATTGTCGAGGGGTTTATTGCCAAGGGTAAAGCGGAAGGCGCGCGGCTGATCTGCGGCGGTACGCGGCTTGATCGCCCCGGCTTTTGGTTGACACCGGCGGTATTTGCGGATGTGACCGATGATATGACCATCGCACAGCAAGAGATTTTTGGGCCCGTCTTATCGGTGCTGGAATTTGATGATGAGGCGGAGATCTTGGCCCGCGCTAATGATACGGACTACGGGCTGGCAGCCGGAGTTTTTACCCAAAACCTGCCGCGGGCCCATCGGATGGTGAAGGCTTTGGAGGCCGGGACATGCTATATCAACACCTATAACGACGCCCCGGTCGAAGCGCCCTTTGGCGGTGTAAAACTCTCTGGAGTGGGTCGGGAGAACTCAAAAGCTGCGATCAATCATTACTCACAGCTTAAATCTGTCTATGTCCGCCTGAGCCCATTGGAAGCGCCCTATTAGGGGCAGCTGGGTGCCGCTGCCGGATCCCGGCTTCGCCTCATCCCACTTGATAGGGCAGGATGCCGCGCAGATCTGGGTCGACCTGTAAATTGCGCTCTAGGGGTGGCACGGAACGTTGGTGGCAGTCGCGACGCTCACAAATTCGGCAAGATATGCCAATGGGTTCCACCTGTGCATTGGCGCTGGTGTCGAGCCCGTCGGCATAGACCAATGAGCCGGCGTGCCGCATTTCGCATCCCAACCCAATGGCATAACGCCTTACGGGTGCGCCCCATGCGCCGCCAGATTTGCTCACATCCCGCGCCAGGCAAAAATAGCGTTTCCCGTCGGGGGTTTCGGCCATTTGTCGCAAAAATTGCCCCGGGGTTTCGAAGGCGCGATGCACATTCCAAAGCGGGCATGCGCCACCAAAGCGGGCAAATTGCAATGAGGTGGCTGAATGGCGTTTGGTAATGGTGCCGGCCTGGTCGACACGGACAAAAAAGAAGGGCAAACCCTTTTGCCCGCTGCGTTGCAACGTGGAGAGGCGATGGGCGACCTGTTCGATGCTGGCGCCAAACTTCCCGGCCAATTGCTCAAGATCATGTCGCAGATCCTGCGCGGCGGTCAAAAAGGTGCCATAGGGCATGAGGCTCGCCCCTGCATAGTAATTGGCCAAACCCAATTTGGCGATGTCGCGGGCAGCAGGTGAATGGAATTTGGCAAAATCCAATGTCGCATCCAGCAGATCGTTTTGCGTCAGAAGGGCAAGTTGGATCAGGAGCTGAAATGTCGCGGTGGGCTCGGGCAGATGCGCCGAAAGGGTTAGAATTTTGCTTTCTGGCTCATAGCTGCGTAGGGCCGGATCGCCGCTGCGCCGTAGCGTTACCCCATAGGCTTCAAGCCGCGCAATCGCATGGGCGTGGATGCTGCCCTTGGCGTCGCCTGCGAATCGTTCTGCGGCGCGGTCCACCGCATCAATATAGTTGTCACAATAATGGAAAAAATCTCGAACCTCTTCCCAGGGGCTCGATTGCAGGCGGCTGTCGGCGCGGCCGAGAGCTTCATCTAAAGAGGCGAGCCGCTCATGCGTTTCACGATAGGCCCGGTGGAGCTGCAAAAACGCGCGGGCCAATCCCGGGGCGTTGTTTGCGGCCATGCGGATATCGGCCAGATGCGGCGCGTCTGCGCCAAAAATTGGGTCTGTGGCCGCCTCGCGCATATCGCTGACCAGTCGCGCATTATCGCCTGAAACCAGTTCTGTGACATCAAAACCAAAGACGTCAGCCAAAGCTAAAATCACTGCCGCAGACACCGGGCGGTTGTTGTTTTCCATTTGATTGAGATAGGGCAGTGAGACCTCAAGCCGCTCAGAAAATTCCCGTTGAGTGAGATCAACTTTGCGCCGCAATTCGCGCAGTTTTGTTCCGGCATAGAATTTTTGTTTGGCCATAGAAAGCTGCTAGCACAGTAAGTTTGCAAACTCAACTTTGCGGATTTGCGGCTTCAAGACTGCTGGTGCGTTTTATCACATAGATGATGGTCAAAATGGATAGGCTGGTGGTGACCAACATGATCAGCAGCAGGGGCAAAGCTCCGGTTCCGGGCACCAATATGGCCCCGGTGCCGATTGCGATCAAAGCGCCGCCACCGGTATTGATCGTGCCGCCAATGCCGGAGGCGGAGCCAGCCAAATGGGGCCGGACTGACATCATGCCCGCCGTGGCGTTGGGCAGAACCATACCATTGCCGAGGCCCATAAAGCAGACACAGCCAAAGAAAGAGATCGGTTGCGCCTCGGTGAAGAGAAACAAGCTGATGCTCAAGACTAGACCTAGGCAGGTCAAAATTGTGCCGATCAGCACCATACGGTTGACCCCAAGCGCGCTTGAGAAACGCCCTGATATGCCGTTTCCGACGATATAGCCCAATGAGGGCGCGCCGAGGTAAAACCCCAAGGCGGCGGGCGATAGGCCGAAGATTTCACGGCCAACATAGGCACCGCCGCCCAGATAGGCGAAATATGCGCCGGCACTGAAGCTGGCGGTTAGGCAATAGCCCCAAAAGCGCCGCGACTTCAGCAGCTCTGGATAGGCGCGAAATTGCTCTGCCATCGAGCTGGTTTGATGAAGATTGGTTTCTCCCATGTCCAAATAGGTCAGCGCAAAGACGAAAAGACCCACACCGAGCAGAAGCCAAAAACTTGCAACCCAGCCAAATTGTGCTTCCAAGCCGCCGCCCATTGCTGGTCCGATGAGCGGTAAGATGGCCATGCCCATTGTCACATATCCCAGCACTGAAGCTGCTTGATCCTGGCTGCAGGTGTCACGAATGGCCGCGCGTGACAGAACGAGGCCAGTGACCACAACCGCTTGCAGCAAACGACAGATCAGAAAAACCTCAAAGGAGGGGGCAATGATGCAGCCCACTGAGGCGGCGCAAAAAATGGCCAAGGCGACCATCACCACAGGCCGGCGTCCGTAGCGATCTGACAGCGGTCCGACAAAGAGCTGGAAGACAGCATTCATCGCTAGATACAGGCTTACAGAGAGTGTGGCGCTGGCGTAGCTGACATTGAAGGTTTGGGCCATCGAGGGCAGCGACGGCAGAAAGATGCTGAGGCCCAAGGCGCCCACCGCCGAGAGGCAAATCAGTGTGAAGATGCTCGGCGGAGTTGAATTGTCCAAGAACTTGGGGCGGGAATGGCTATTCATTGTAAATCGCTATCGTCGGCTGATGGGCTTGTCCAGACTCTTTGCAATTATGCAATTATTCAGATTAACGCCGCAAAATATTTGCAAATATTCGAAATTCACCTTCGCTTTGCCTGCATGGCAGGCTATGGTCTCACAAAGAGGATCTGCCATGACGAATATTTTGAACGAATTACAAAATCGGCGTGACATTGCCCGGATGGGCGGTGGTCAGCGCCGGATTGATGCGCAGCACGCAAAGGGAAAACTCACCGCGCGCGAACGGATTGATTTGCTGCTCGATGAGGGCAGCTTTGAAGAATTTGATATGTTTAAAGCCCACCGTTGTGTGGATTTCGGCATGCAAGAGCAAACCTTTCCCGGTGATGGCGTGGTCACGGGTTGGGGCACGGTCAATGGGCGGATGGTCTATGTCTATAGCCAAGATTTCACCGTCTTTGGGGGCTCATTGTCCGAAACCCATGCGGAGAAAATCTGCAAGATTATGGATATGGCGATGCAAAATGGTGCACCGGTCATTGGATTGAATGATTCTGGCGGTGCACGGATTCAAGAGGGCGTCGCCTCCTTGGCCGGTTACGCCGAGGTGTTTCAGCGCAATGTCATGGCTTCTGGCGTGGTGCCGCAGATCAGCGTGATCATGGGCCCCTGTGCCGGCGGTGCGGTCTATTCGCCCGCGATGACCGATTTCATCTTCATGGTTAAAGATAGCAGCTATATGTTTGTGACCGGTCCTGATGTGGTCAAAACTGTGACCAATGAGGTGGTGACGGCCGAAGAGCTGGGCGGAGCTGTGACGCATACGCGGAAATCCTCCGTGGCGGACGGTGCCTTTGACAATGACGTTGAGGCACTGACCGAAGTTCGTCGCTTGGTCGATTTTTTGCCGCTCAACAACCGGCAGAAATCACCTGTCCGGCCGTTTTTTGACGATCCGCTGCGCGTGGATCACAGTTTGGACACATTGATTCCGGCCAATCCGAACCAGCCTTACGATATGAAAGAGCTGATCCATAAAATCGCTGATGAAAGTGACTTTTATGAGATCCAAGAGGAATTTGCCAAAAACATCCTCACCGGTTTTATCCGTATGGAAGGCTCCACCGTTGGCGTTGTGGCCAATCAGCCGACAGTTTTGGCCGGTTGTTTGGATATTGACGCCAGCCGCAAGGCCGCGCGTTTTGTGCGGTTTTGTGATGCTTTCGAAATTCCAATCCTCACCCTCGTGGACGTGCCTGGGTTTCTGCCTGGAACAGGGCAGGAATATGGCGGCGTGATTAAGCACGGGGCCAAACTCTTGTTTGCCTATGGCGAGGCGACGGTGCCAAAAGTGACGGTCATAACGCGCAAAGCCTATGGCGGCGCCTATGACGTGATGGCCTCCAAACATCTGCGCGGGGATTTCAACTACGCTTGGCCGACAGCGGAGATCGCTGTGATGGGCGCCAAGGGGGCGACAGAGATCATCCACCGCGCCGATCTTGGTGATGCTGAGAAGATTGCGCAGCATACGAAAGACTATGAGGACCGCTTTGCCAATCCTTTCGTTGCAGCTGAAAAAGGTTTTATCGACGAGGTGATTATTCCCGCTTCGACCCGTCGCCGGGTGTGCAGAGCATTTGCCAGCTTGCGGGGTAAATCTCTGAAAAACCCGTGGAAAAAACATGATAATATTCCACTGTAACGTCGAAGAGAGCCACTAATGGAAAAACATCGTGGGTTTCCCGGCCGTCTGCCCGGCACGGATGCGCAATTTACCATACGGCGCGCCAGCAAGAATGGGGCGACAAAAATCATCAGGCGCGAGCGCTATGCCGACCGCCGTCCCCCCGATCGCAGGGCGGATGAGGCATTTTTGCGGGCATTGATTGAATATTTTGGTGAGGAGCCATTTGAGCGCGGCAATCTTGATGGGGGGCGTCTGTCCTGGCTGTTTGAGCGCGAAGTGGTTCCCGCACAGGATGACTTTGATCCCGAATCCTATGTGGCGTTGCTGCGTGTGGACCTGAAAAAAGCGCAAGCGAGCTTTCCGCAAATTTTCATTGAAGGGTGGTCGGCGTGAACTTGCCGGGTCTCATAGGGTGTTTTGCGCGGCTTTGTGCCCAGTGCGTGGCCAGAGCAGCCTCTGCCCTTGGCCTAGGCAGCTGCGCGCGTCATAACTTGGGTGTGAACGTTTCAAAATCCTTTGCATTGGTTTTGAAAACATATCGACCCTTTCTTTCCTTAACCGGTTCTGGCTTTGGCCAGCGCCGGTTCTTTTTTTCGCGCAGCTCTTATGCATTGAGTTGCGCGCGCCGAGAAGGATTCCTCAATGTTTGATAAGATATTAATTGCCAACCGGGGCGAGATTGCCTGCCGTGTGATCAAAACTGCCAAGGCGATGGGGATCAAAACCGTGGCGATATACTCCGATGCGGACGCTCAGGCGCTGCATGTGAAAATGGCCGATGAGGCGGTGCATATCGGTCCTTCGCCTGCGAATCAGTCTTACATCGTGATTGAAAAAGTCATGGATGCGATACGGCAAACTGGGGCACAGGCGGTGCATCCTGGCTATGGGTTTTTGTCGGAAAATCGACTGTTTGCTGAGGCCTTGGAAGCTGAAGGGGTCGCATTCATCGGCCCCCCTGCCTCTGCGATTGAAAGCATGGGCGATAAGATCACCTCAAAGAAGTTAGCCAAAGAAGCCGGCGTCAGCACAGTTCCGGGGTATATGGGTCTGATTGCGGATGCGGATGAAGCGGTGAAAATCGCGCAAGAGGTTGGATATCCGGTGATGCTCAAGGCCAGTGCTGGCGGGGGTGGCAAGGGCATGCGCATCGCATGGAATGATGCGGAGGCGCGCGAGGGCTTCCAATCGAGCAAGAATGAAGCTGCCAGCAGCTTTGGTGATGACCGAATTTTCATAGAAAAATTTGTCACACAACCCCGGCATATCGAAATTCAAGTTTTGGCAGATGGTCATGGCAATTGCATCTATTTAAATGAGCGCGAATGTTCCATTCAAAGGCGCAACCAAAAAGTGATTGAAGAGGCTCCGAGCCCCTTTCTCACGCCGGAAGTGCGCCAGGCGATGGGCGCGCAATCTTGTGCATTGGCGCAAGCGGTGGGCTATACCAGTGCAGGCACGGTGGAATTTATCGTCGACAGCGCGCAGAACTTCTATTTCCTTGAAATGAATACCCGCTTGCAGGTCGAGCACCCTGTGACTGAGTTGATCACTGGGGTGGATCTGGTGGAGCAGATGATCCGCGTTGCCAATGGTGAGGCGCTCTCCATTCGCCAAGAGGATGTGAAAATTAATGGTTGGGCATTGGAAAGCCGCCTCTATGCGGAAGACCCTTATCGGGGATTTTTGCCCTCAATTGGTCGTCTGACACGATATCGCCCGCCGGCTGAGAGCCGCAGCGCGACCGCTGCGGTACGCAATGACACGGGTGTTTATGAGGGTGGAGAAATTTCCATGTTCTACGATCCGATGATTGCCAAGCTGTGCACCTGGGCACCAGACCGTCTGGCGGCCATCGCGCAGATGCGCAATGCGCTGGACGCCTTTGAGGTAGAGGGCATTGGCCATAACATTCCTTTCCTATCTGCGGTTATGGATCACCCGAAATTTTGTGCCGGGAATATCACAACGGCATTTATTGAGGAGGAATATCCAGACGGGTTTCATGGGGTCGATCTGCCAGAAGAGACGCTTAAAATAGTCGGCGCCTGCGCGGCGGCGATGTATCGTTTAGGTGAAATTCGCCGCACGAAAGTCTCTGGGCGCATGGACAATCACGAGCGCCGGGTGCGGGATGATTGGGTTGTTGGTATTCAGGGCCATGAGTTTCCCGTGACCATTGCAGCAGATCCCAATGGATCTACAGTCCACTTTGAAAGCGGCAGCCACAGGGTGGCCAGTGATTGGACACCGGGCAAGCCTCTGGCTTTGATGAATGTCGATGGCGTTGATATCGCGCTAAAGGTTGAGAAATGCACCAGCGGGTATCGCATTCGATTCCGCGGAGCTGATATGCGCGTGACCGTGCGCAGTCCGCGTCAGGCGGAGCTGGCCCAATTGATGATTGAGAAAGTTGCGCCGGATACCTCTAAATTATTGCTCTGCCCCATGCCGGGCTTGATCGTCAAAGTTGATGTGGCGGTCGGCGATGAGGTGCAAGAGGGGCAAACGCTCTGCACGGTTGAGGCGATGAAAATGGAAAATATATTGCGGGCCGAGAAGAAAGCTGTGGTCAGCAAGATTCATGCGGCGCCGGGCGACAGCCTGGCCGTGGATGCGATCATCATGGAGTTTGAGTGAGCTTGAAGGTCTCTAGCCCGCAGCTGTTGCGGCCCGTCTTGGGTCTCTCCAAGCATTGCGGAGGGGCTCAGGGCTTGCGCATCTCGCGCTGCCGGATGGGCATTTTGTCGATCACTCGGCTCAACTCCCGCATGTCCCAAGCAAAGGGTTTGCGCAGTTTGATTTTCCCATCCTTGCCAATTAATACCCAATTGAAGCCTTTGGGGTGCAAGGTTTTGCGCAGGGCGGATTTGGCACTTGGGTCGGTGTCGACCACGATCATGACGTCTCGGTCCTGCAAAACAGCTATTTCGGCCTGCAAAAATGCCATTTGCTGGGCGAAAGTGGGGTCCAGCGGGCTATCGGCAAAAACCACCCATGGCCGCGCCACCCAGATGACATCTGATAGCTCGACCTCTTTGGCGTCGAAAATATGGGTCGGATCGGAGCGCCAAATGTCTAAGGTCTCCCCTGCCAAGACTGGTGGGGTGATGGCCAGAATCCCGAGCCACAAATGGAACACTCTTTTAAACATGATATCTCCTTCAAGGCTTTATATAGGGCCTTTGCACTTGCAAGCGAAGGGGTTGAACAAAAAATACCGGGGAATATCGACCCGTAGGACAAGGAGCGCGGAGAATGACAGATAAGACATCTTGGAGCGAAATTGCTGAGAAAGAGCTGCGCGGCAAGTCATTGGAGTCTTTGACTTGGGAGACGCTCGAGGGCATCAAGGTGCAGCCACTTTATACGGCTCAGGACGTAGACGGCTTGGCGCATATAGGCAGCGTGCCGGGTCAAGAGCCCTACACGCGCGGTGTCAAAGCGACTATGTATGCAGGTCGGCCCTGGACTATTCGGCAATATGCTGGATTTTCCACAGCTGAGGACTCCAATGCGTTTTACCGGCAAGCGCTCGCGGCTGGGCAGCAAGGGGTTTCGGTGGCGTTCGATTTGGCCACCCATCGGGGCTATGACAGCGATCATCCGCGCGTCGTCGGCGATGTGGGTAAAGCGGGTGTCGCGATTGACAGTGTCGAGGATATGAAGATCCTCTTTGATGGCATCCCATTGGATAAGATTTCCGTATCCATGACGATGAATGGTGCAGTCATCCCTGTTTTGGCCGCTTTCATCGTGGCCGGGGAAGAGCAAGGCGTCAGCCGCGCGGCTCTGTCTGGCACGATCCAAAATGACATTCTCAAAGAATTTATGGTGCGCAACACCTATATTTACCCGCCTGAGGCCTCTATGCGTATCGTGGCCGATATTATCGAATTTACCGCCCGTGATATGCCGAAATTCAATTCGATTTCGATCAGCGGGTATCACATGCAAGAGGCTGGGGCGAATTTGGTGCAGGAATTGGCCTATACCATTGCAGATGGGCGTGAATATGTGCGCGCAGCGATTGCGCGAGGGATGGATGTGGATGCCTTTGCCGGGCGGCTGTCGTTTTTCTTTGCCATCGGTATGAATTTCTTTATGGAAGCGGCGAAATTGCGGGCGGCAAGAGTGCTATGGCACCGGGTCATGGCGGAATTTGAGCCCAAAAACTCCAAATCCAGCATGCTGCGGACTCATTGCCAAACCTCGGGTGTCAGCCTGCAAGAGCAGGATCCATATAACAACATCGTGCGCACGGCTTTTGAGGCGATGTCGGCAGTTTTGGGCGGTACGCAATCCTTGCATACCAACAGTTTTGATGAGGCCATTGCCCTGCCAACGGAAACCTCGGCGCGCATCGCCCGCAACACCCAGCTTATTTTACAAGAAGAAACTGGGGTGACCAATGTTGTTGATCCGCTGGCCGGTTCTTACTATGTGGAAAAACTCACTGCCGATCTTATTGATGAAGCCTGGGCGCTGATCGAAGAGGTTGAGCAGATGGGCGGCATGACCAAAGCCGTGGCAAGCGGCCTACCCAAGCTGAAAATTGAAGAATCTGCGGCGCGGCGTCAGGCGATGATTGATCGTGGGGAAGAGGTGATTGTTGGGGTCAACAAATATACCGCTGACAAACAACCCGACATTGAAGTGCGCGATATTGACAACAATCAGGTGCGCGAAGCGCAGGTCGCGAAACTCCAATCCATCCGCGCAAGCCGTGATCAACTGGCCTGCGATGCTGCCCTGCTTGAGCTTGGACGGCGCTGTGTTGAAGGCGGCAATCTTTTAGAAGCAGCTGTTGAAGCGGCACGTCACCGGGCGACGGTGGGGGAAATTTCATTGGCGATGGAGGGCACATTTGGCCGGCATCGCGCGGAGGTGAAGACATTGGCTGGCGTGTATGGATCTGCCTATGAGGGCGATGAAAACTTTGAATCTATTCAGAAGTCTGTGGAAGAATTCGCGAAAGATGAGGGGCGCCAGCCTCGGATGCTCGTGGTGAAAATGGGGCAAGATGGCCATGACCGGGGCGCCAAAGTCATTGCCACGGCCTTTGCCGATATTGGTTTTGATGTGGATGTCGGACCCTTGTTTCAAACCCCTGAGGAGGCGGCGCAGGACGCGGTGGACAATGACGTGCATGTGGTGGGTATTTCTAGCCAAGCGGCGGGTCACAAAACCTTAGCGCCCAAATTGGTGGAGGCATTGAAGGCAGCAGATGCGCAGGAAATTATTGTCGTCTGTGGCGGTGTGATTCCCCAGCAAGACTACGATTTCCTCAAAGCCGCAGGCGTTGCGGCGATCTTTGGACCCGGTACAAATATTCCCGATGCGGCCCAAAATGTTTTGGATTTGATCCGAAAGGCGCGGGCTTAAATCGCGGCAGAGGGGAAGGATATGTTAAGATTGGATCACATCGCAGTGGCGGGCGAAACCCGGCAAGCTGCGACGAACTATATTCAAGACTGTTTAAAGGTCGCGCCGCTTGCGGCTGGTCAGCATCCTCATTTCTCAACCCACAACCATCTTTGGGGCATGGGCGCGGCATGTTACCTCGAATCCATCGCTGTTGATCCACAGGCACCGTCTTTGGCCTACCCCCGGTGGTTTGGCTTGGACCGCTTTTCTGGTCCGCCACGCATTGCAAGCTGGATTTTGGCAACCGACAATATCCAAGAGAGCCTCGCCCGGCTTGGCCCGGAGTTTGGTACGCCCGTTCGGCTTGAGCGTGATGTCTACACTTGGGATATTTCCGTATCAGATACCGGAGACTTGCCATTTGGGGGCTATGGGCCGGCGTTGATTGAATGGCAACCGCCTGCCCATCCGTGCCAGAATTTGACCGATAGCGGCTGCCGTCTGATCTCCTTGCAAATTCAACACCCTCAAGCCCATCACATGCAAGCCCGTTTGTCAGAGCTCATCCGTGATGAACGCATTCGCTTCTCAACCGGGCCTGCGCAGATTTCCGCTGAAATTCGAACGGATCATGGTTTGGTGACACTCAAATAGAGGCTTTGCCCTTTCGTCCTGCGGGCGCAGAGCCTAAGATGCCTCCTATGTCTATTTGGACCCGCATCACTGCTGCGCTTGGTGCCCTTGCGAAGGGCGAAGGGCTTTCAGCAGTTTTTGAAAAGCTGCGCAGCCCGCCGGAGAAATCCGTCGGCTTTACAATTGCGGTCATTGCATTGAGCGCAAAGATGGCCAAAGCCGATGGCAACGTGACCCGAGCGGAGGTGGTGGCGTTCCGGGAGGTTTTTTATATCCCCGCCGCAGAAGAGAGCAGCGCGGCCAAAGTGTTTAACCTTGCGCGCCAGGATGTGGCCGGGTTTGAAACCTATGCGCGGCAAATCAAATCTATGTTTGGCGCAAGAATGGATATCCTCGAAGACTTGCTTGAAGGTCTGTTTCACATTGCAACAGTGGATGGGGCTTATCATGTGCAAGAGGATGCGTTTTTGCGCCGGGTTGCCGATATTTTTGGCCTTTCAGCACGGTGCTTTCGCGTGATCAAAGGCCGCTATGTTAAGGGGGCGACCGCAGACCCTTTCGATGTTTTGGGCGTCTCAACCGACGCAACCTTTGAACAGATACGCGCCGCATGGCGGGCACTCGTGAAAAAGAACCATCCCGACCAGCTTGTGGCGCGCGGCGTTCCGCGCGAAGCGGTGAAATTGGCCGAAGCACGTTTGGTGGCGATCAATAAGGCTTGGGAAGAACTGGCAAGGGTCCAAGCCTAAATATGGCAGACCTTGGACGTGAGGCCCGTTTTATGTCAATCGCATGTCGGTGCGAAGATTTGCATTGAGCGATGCGGCCAAAGATTGCAGCCGGGCTTCGGCGACTTCACCAAACAGAGGTGAGGCCTCAGCTGTGAGCGTGAGCGACAGTGTTCTTGTCTTTTCAGACCAGTGGAGCTGGGCGGTCTCATTGTCTGGATCGGCCCAGAGCATCGCGCCGAAGCGCATGGCTTTGCCTAAGATCTCTGCCTGTTTCTGGCCGGGCTCATCTAGAAGACTCAAGAGCTCTTCAAACCGCGTGCCTTCCCGGCCATTTCGGTAGCGATGTAGCAATGCCAAGCCCAAAAAAATTCGTTCCTCATGGCTTAGCCCGCCCAAATTGGCACGGGTGGCATATTCAAAGCAAACCTCTGCGCGGAAATCTGGATGCGCGCGCCAGCTCACATCATGCAGCAAACAAGCGGCTCGGACCAGGCGGGCGCGACTCTGGGGTATTTTGGAAAAGAGCGGCGAGATGAATTTGTGAAGCCGCATACCGAAGCCCGGCAGCCGCGCATCCTTTCGCTCAGCGAAATGGCAGCTTTCAAGCAAAGGGTCGCGGTCGCGCATGGCTTGCGGCATCTGTTCATACAAAAGCCCTTCTCGAATTCCATAGCTTGAGACAGCGATGTCATGCGGCTTAAACCGTTTGAGGAGACCTTTGAGAATTTCTGCGGCGATTGGCACCAGCGCCATTCGGCTTTGTGTGACACGGATGGTCTTGCCCAGCTCTTTGAGGTCACAATCCTCGATATAGCGCACCGTGGCCTTCACATCGCGGGCGGTCATTTGATATTCATGCATCACATAGAGCGGGTATCCGCGCCTGTGCATATCAATGCGTGCCAGGGCCCGCCAAGATCCTCCGACCAAAAAGAGCCGATCAGGTTGCGGGCCCATTTGCTCGCGTAAGCGATCCAATGTTTCTGCGATGACTGCACCACGTCCCTTTTTGCCACCTGGGACATTGATCAGCTTTAAGGGCCCCAGAGGAGAGGTGACGCGCTGGCCCACTTGACCATTAGAAATCTCGGCCAATTCCATAGAACCGCCACCGATATCGCAGACGAGCCCATAAGAGCCGGGCCAGCCAAGCAAGACACCCTGCGCCGCGAGACGGGCTTCTTCTGAGCCATCTATAACGTGGATTTTCAACCCCGTTTCTTTTTGAACCTGCGCTATGAAGTCAGCACCGTCGTTGGCCTCACGCACCGCGGCGGTGGCGACAGCGGTGAGTGTGGGCAGGCCAATGCCTTTGGCGATGGTGCAAAACCGCCGTAATGCGGAGAGGGCGCGCAAGCGCCCATCGGGATTGAGCGCGCCAGTTTCGGCCAAGCCTGCGCCAAGCGCGCACATGACTTTTTCATTGAAAAAATAGGCCGGAGAGCGGGCGGCGCCGTCAAAGACCACCAAGCGCACGGAGTTAGAGCCAATATCAACCACCCCAACACGCGACAGATCGCGGGCCTTTGGGTTATCGAACAAGGGCTGCTCAAAGGGTTCCCATTTTGCAGAGGATTTTACCAAGTCGTCCATCTGGGCTCCCGCGGGTTTCCGAAAGTGTCTGTGACTTCAGCCTAGGCGATTCGACCAAGACTTCAAAGAGTGGTTAGGAATCATCGGTATGGGTCAGCTGCGGCACATCCTGCGCCCCGGCACTGCCACGTCCAGAGAGCGAGGGGTTCTCCATGAAAAACCGGTGGCAACTAAAGGCAAAACTGCCTTTTGGCCAGGTGGCTCTTTCATAGCTGCCATCGGGTTGCATCACCCAAGATTGGGCCACATCGGCCAGATTGGCCGCCATGATCTGGCTCACAATCTGCGCCTTCACAGTTTCATTGTGAATTTCAACCAATGTTTCCACCCGACGGTGTAAATTGCGGTCCATCCAATCGGCAGAGGAAATATAAACGCGGGCATTGGGGCTGTTCAGATCGTGGCCATTGGCAAAGCAAACGATGCGGGAATGCTCTAAGAATCGCCCAATCACGGATTTCACGCGAATATTTTCAGAAAGCCCTGCCACCCCAGGTCGCAAGCCACATATCCCGCGAACCACAAGGCTGATTTTCACCCCTGCCTGCCCCGCGGCGTAGAGCGCATCGATCACATCGGCATCAATCAGGGCATTTAACTTGACCCAAATGGCTGCAGGCTTGCCAGCTCTGGCGTGTTCGGCCTCAGCGGCGATGCCTTGTAGAAGGGTGGTTTTCAAAGTCAGTGGCGAAATGGAGATATTCTCAAGCGTTTCAGGCTGCGCATATCCCGATAGATAGTTGAACACTTTTGTGGCATCTCGCCCCAATGCCGCATCACAGGTGAACAGGCTCACATCGGTGTAAATCCGCGCGGTAATCGGATGATAATTGCCGGTGCCATAATGGGTATAGGTGACCAACCGATTGCCTTCCCGCCGCACGATGGTGCTAATTTTCGCATGGGTTTTAAGGTTCATAAAGCCATAGACCACATGCGCCCCGGCGCGTTCTAAACGGCGCGATTGACGAATATTGGCCGCCTCATCAAAGCGGGCTTTCAGTTCGACCAACGCGGTCACGGATTTGCCATCTTCGGCCGCTTCGCACAGAGCTTCGACGATGGGTGAACGTTTTGACGTGCGGTAAAGCGTTTGCTTAATGGCCAAGACGTTGGGATCTCGCGCGGCTTGTTGCAACAAACGCACGACCATATCAAAGGTCTCATAGGGATGCTGGAGCAGCATATCTTTGTTGCGAATTGCGGCAAACATATCGCCGTCATGGTCGGTGACCCGCTCTGGCACGCGCGGGGTAAAGTTCGGCCAAAGGAGGTTGGGCCGGTCGTCAATGACCAATTCTTTCAGATCCGGTAGACCCAACATGCCATCCACTTCGATGACCTCGGTATTGGTGACGGAAAACTCGACCATAATGTCATCGCGCAACGCTTGCGGGGCGTTGGCACTGATTTTCAGGCGAATGACTTCGCCACGCCGCCGGCGTTTGAGCGCAACCTCAAATTCGCGCACCAAATCTTCGGCCTCATCTTCGACTTCCAAGTCGCTGTCGCGCAGGACAGAAAAGCTGCAATGGTCTTTGAGCGCATAGCCTGGGAACAACTGTTCCAAATGCATTAAGATCAGCTCTTCTAGCGGAAGATACCGATACCCTTTTCCGGGAAGCACGACAAAGCGGTTAATTTGCTGCGGCACGGGCACCAAGGCACGCAGGCTACGCTTGTCTGTCTTACGCTCTAGCTGCAGCGCAAGGGCAAAGCCAGCATTGGGAATGAAGGGGAAGGGATGAGCCGGATCAATTGCCAGTGGCGAGACCACGGGAAAGACATGGGACAGGAAATATTGTAGCAAATAGGCGTGATCTTCTTTCGCCTCTGCTGCGGTCAAAATATGAATATTCTGCGCCGCCATTTCCTTGCGCAGATTGCCAAGAACCGACTGCTGTCTGCGCATCAAGCCGCGCGCTTCGCTGTCGATAAGCTCCAATTGGTCGGGGATGCTGCGCCCGTCGATACCCGGCGTTATGCTGCCCGCGCGGGCCAATTCGCGCAGACCGGCGACGCGCACCGAATAAAATTCGTCCAAATTGGTTGCGGAAATCGACAAGAACCTTAGGCGTTCGAGCAATGGCACATTGAGGTTATCCACTTCCTCTAAAACGCGCCAGTTAAACGCAAGCCATGACAGCTCTCGGTTCAAAAACCGATCTGGCCCGGTGATATCCAGCCCGCAACTTTGCGCTGAGGGGAAATCACTGTGCAGAAAGTCAGCGGGGTTTGTCATGGTTTATCCTATATCCAAGGCGGTAATTTATACCTCTTGAACGCAAATTGTAAGGGGGCGCGCCCTAGGCCATAACCGTTGCGGCCATCGCGCGGGTGATGGGGCGCTTGGTAGACATGCTCTGACGGTCCAATTCAGCGACGATATCACTGGCGGCATCAAAACTGCGATCCATGTTCTTTAGGATATAGGCCAAGACGGCTGGCGTCGGGGACAGCTGGCGGTCCATGAAGGATTTAAGCAGCACCGCGTGCAGCAAAGCGTCATCAGGGCGGTCGATCTTCGCGCAGCTTGTGCCTTGCAGCCGACTGAGGAGGTCCGGCAGCTGGAACCCGGCTTGCCGCATAGGGACACTGGAGGCCATAAGCAGCAGCCCACCGCTGGAGTGTAGCTGGTTGTGCAGATGAAACAGACGGGTCTCGGCCGGCAAGATGCCTGCCACCTGCTCAAGGTTGTCGACCACAACCCGCGCGCCGGCCTCTGGCGCGGTAAATTCCCGCAGGGGATCAATTTTCTGGGCGTTTTGTTCGGTGGCCCAAATCTCAAGAAGATGTGTTTTGCCGCAGGCTTTCGGGCCCAAAAGGATCAACTTGCCTTGCGGCCAATTGGCGGCGTTTTCGAGAAGCGCCACTGCCTGTTGATTGGCTTCAGACACGAAAAACGAATCGCGTTCTCGCGCCACTTTAATTGGAAGTCTGAAGCTCAGTTGCTCACTCATCTTTGGGCTCCGAGTGGCTCAAACCGCGGTACAATAGGCCGGCTTTATACTGCTGCATCAAAAACCGCGCGACAACGCCCATCATAGCGGCCACAGGCACGGCCACCAACATGCCGACAAAGCCAAATAGACCGCCGAAAACCGAAAGGGCGAAAATCAGCCAGACCGGATGCAATCCTACGGAATTTCCCACAAGTTTTGGGGTCAGAACATTTCCTTCTAAAACCTGCCCGAGCATGAAAATAATGCCAATCACACCAATGGACATCCAATCTCCCCAAAATTGGAACAGCGCCAAACCGAGCGCGAGACCACCGCCCACGAGGGCGCCAACATAGGGAATGAAAGAGATCAACCCGGCCACAAATCCCACAACAATGCCATAGTTCAGCCCGGCCAGCATCAGCGCAATGCCGTAGTAAAGCCCTTGGATAAAGCAAACTGTTCCTTGCCCGCGGATGAAGGAGGCCAGGGTGGCGTCAATTTCGCGGCATAATCTGCGCATATTCTCAAGGTGGTCGCGCGGGACCAATTCATCAATTTTGGCCACCAAATTGTCCCAATCGAGCAAGAGGTAGAAAGCAACAACTGGCACGACTACGATCAAAACGACAATATTAACGATAGAAGAAACTGAAGAGACCAGACCATTGACCAAAGCGCCACCGCGGGCCTGTATGGTCTCGCCCAACCCTGTCAAGGATTGCCTGATCGTGTTGTTGTCATCGAGAAGATCCGGGAAGCGGGTGGTCAGAAATGTCCAAAGATCGGCGGCAATCTGAGGTGCGGTGTTGAACAAAGAAATCGCTTGTTGCACGAGTAACGGCACGATTAGCAGCATGGCGAAGACAAATACAAAAATTGCCGCCAAAGTGATGACACCTGTTGCAAGCAGCCGCGATAAGCCCCAGCGCTCCATTCGATCGGCAATCGGATCTAGCAGATACGCAATGGCTCCGCCCAAAATGAAGGGCAGCAACATGTCGCCCAAAAACCAAAGCACCAGGCCAAAAATGACGGCGGAAATGCCCCAATAGCGCAGCTGTAAAGACACCGGTAAGGCCATGATCAATCTCCCTTTGGCGTTCAATTTGCGTATTGTAGCTCAGCTTGCAAGAGGTGGAAGGGAAATATCGCGCCTATGGCGTCGTTTCGACCGCTTTCGCTTGTGACGCTCGCGGGGGGGTATTAAACTGATCGTTGAAATTAACTGGAGTGTTCGATGCGCCTAAGTCGCTACTTTTTGCCCGTCCTGAAAGAAAACCCCGCTGAGGCTCAGATTGTCTCGCATCGTTTGATGCTGCGTGCCGGGATGATCAAGCAATCTGCCGCGGGGATATATTCTTGGTTGCCGCTTGGGTTGAAGGTGCTCAAAAATATTGAGACCATCGTGCATGAAGAACAGGCGAAAGCGGGGCATTTGGCGATGTTGATGCCGACCATTCAATCGGCAGATCTTTGGCGAGAATCAGGGCGCTATGATGATTATGGTGAGGAGATGCTGCGCATCAAAGACCGCCACGGCCGCGATATGCTTTTCACCCCCACCGCCGAAGAGCTGATCACAGATATTTTTCGGGGCCATGTGACGTCTTACAAGGACATGCCCCTGACCATGTATCAGATCCAATGGAAGTTCCGTGATGAGCGGCGTCCACGGTTTGGTGTGATGCGGGGCCGCGAGTTCTATATGAAAGACGGCTATAATTTTGATTTGACCAAAGAAGATGCGATGCACGCCTATAATCGCCATTTGGTGAGCTATCTGCGCACTTATGAGCGCATGGGCCTGCAAGCTATTCCTATGCGGGCCGACAGTGGCCCAATCGGTGGCGATGATACCCATGAATTTTTGGTTTTGGCCGAGACAGGCGAGAGTGAAGTGTTCTACGACAGCGCGGTGACCGATCTGACGTTTGGTGATCGTGACATCAATTATGATGACAAAGCGCAATGCCAGTCGATCATGGAAGAGTTTACCACCAAATACGCGCGTACCGATGAGACTCACGATGAGGCGCTTTTCGCCGAGGTGCCGCAAGAGCGCCGCAAAGTGGCGCGCGGAATTGAAGTGGGGCAGATCTTTTACTTTGGCGCAAAATATTCCGAAGCAATGGGCGCAACGGTTCAGGATGCAGACGGCAAACAAGTGCCCGTGCATATGGGCAGCCATGGTATTGGCGTAAGCCGGCTTGTTGGGGCCATCATTGAGGCGAGCCATGACGACAAAGGTATCATTTGGCCCGAGGGCGTCACCCCGTTTCATTGCGGGATTGTGAATCTCAAGCAGGGAGATGCCGAGGCGGATGCCGCCTGTGAGGATCTTTACAGTCAACTGACCAAAGCCGGGCTAGAGCCGCTTTATGACGACCGCAACGAGCGCGCTGGGGGCAAGTTTGCCACGATGGATCTCATTGGTTTGCCCTGGCGATTGACCGTCGGGCCGCGGGGGTTGAAAAACGGAGTGGTTGAACTGACCTGCCGCAAAACTGGGGACAGCGAAGAATTGACCCCAGAGGCCGCGATCGCCAAGGTCATTGCGCAATATATGTAAACTTGAGCGCGCATGAGGCGCAGAAAGCGGCAAAGCCCATGAGGCACGAGGTATGGATGAAGGATCACAGGCCAGCCACCATGAGGCGCCTATGAGGCGCGCGACCCCCTTTGCCGCGTTCGAATTTCTAATTGCTTGGCGCTATCTTCGGGCCAAACGTGCCGAAGGCGGCGTCAGTGCGATGACCTGGATCAGCTTGATTGGCATCGCCCTTGCGGTTGCTGCTTTGATTATTGTGCTGGCTGTGCGCAGCGGCTTTCGCACGGAATTTGTTGATGCAATCTTGGGTGCTAACGCGCATGTGACGGTCTATGAACAGCGATTCAATGGCCCCAGTGGTCGGTTTGATTATCGAATCGAAGAGTTTGAGGCATTGACCGCCCAGGTGCAGGCGGTGCCGGGCGTCACGCGTGCAGCCCCGTTGATACGCGGCCAAGTCATGGGGACGGCCAACGATCAAAACCATGGGGTGATGGCTTTTGGCATCACGCTTGAAAATTTAAAAACCATCCCGAATGTAGCGAACTCCGAGCGCAGCCTGGGGGCTATTGATGATTTTGCCCAAGGGGTGGCGATTGGCTCTGGTGTGGCCAAGGCGCTGCGCTTGTCCATTGGGGATCGGATCAAATTGATTTCGCCAAATGGCGTGCGTACGGCCTTTGGCACAAGCCCGCGGGTCAAGTCTTATACCGTCTCCTACATCTTCACCGCTGGGCATTATAACATTGATCAAACCCGTCTCTATCTGCCCTTTGAAGAGGCGCAGAGTTTTTTCAACAAAGAAGGCTTTGCCGATCAAATTGAAGTTTTTGTCGATACGCCAGAGCAAGCTGACGTCATGGCGCGTAAGCTGCGCGATATGCTGGGCGAGCCGGCTGTGGTGGAAACCTGGCGCGATTACGCTGGCGGATTTCTGCGGGCCTTGGCAATTGAAGATAATGTGATGTTGGTCATCATGATCGTGCTGATCTTGCTGTCCACCATGAATATCATCTCGGGCCTCATCATGCTGGTGAAAAACAAGGGTCGCGATATCGGCATTTTGCGAACCATTGGACTGAGCGAAGGCACGGTGTTGCGGGTGTTTTTCCTATGTGGTGCTGGGATTGGTTTGGTGGGTACGCTTCTAGGTGTGATTTTTGGTGTGATGTTTGTGTTAAACATCGATGCGATTTTTAGTCTGGTTAATTACCTGTCAGGCGGACAAGTCTGGGATCCATCCATCCGCGGCATCTACCATTTGCCCGCAGAGCTGCGCGGCATGGATGTGCTCAAAGCCGTGGGGATTTCGCTGTTTTTGTCCTTCTTCATTACAATTTTCCCGGCACGGCGGGCCGCAAGGATGAATCCAGTCGAGGCTCTGCGCCATGAGTGAGCCGGTGTTGACGCTGACGGGGATCTGTAAATCCTACAATCCGGGCCAGGCCAATGAGGTGAGGGTTTTGCAGTCCTGTGATTTGACACTTATGCCGTGGCAAGTGACCTCGCTGGTGGCGCCATCTGGTTCGGGAAAGTCCACGCTGCTGCATATTGCCGGCCTGCTGGACAGCGCCGACAGTGGTCAGTTGCAGATTTCTGGGCGGGACATGACACGCGCTGATGATCGGTTGCGCACGGATTTTCGGCGGATGGAAATTGGTTTCATCTACCAATTTCATCATTTGCTTCCAGAGTTCACGGCGGCTGAAAACATCATGCTGCCGCAGCAGGCGGCAGGCAAAGCGGCCGGTCCTGCTCGCAAGCGTGCGTTAGAGCTCTTGGATCAAACAGGTTTGGCAGAGCGTGCGGATCACAGACCAAGCGAATTGTCCGGGGGGGAGCAGCAAAGGGTCGCCTTTTGCCGGGCGCTTGCCAACGAACCCAAACTTTTGTTGGCGGATGAGCCGACTGGAAATCTGGACCCTGAAACCTCCAATCATGTGTTCGAAGTCTTGATGGATCTTGTGCGCAGCACCGGTATGGCGGCGTTGATTGCCACGCATAATATGGAGTTGGCGGCCCGGATGGATCGCCAGGTCCGCTTGAGCAAAGGTCAAATAGTCTGAATCCAGGGTCAGACTGTCTGAATATTGTGTTGCTTAACGCTGCAAACCCTGATTTTTTCTTACAAACCATGACCCTTAGACCTGTTTGAATTGGAATTGCTATGCCGCGCTGCTCTGTCTTGGAAATTGAAGCTGCCAGTAAATTGGCGCTCGAAGCCTTTGGTGCGAAAGAATGGATTGCCGCCTCAGTGGCGCGGGCCGTCGCTGATTCGGAGGCTCATGGCAATGTGATTTGCGGGCTCTATTACCTCGAGAGTTATTGTCGCCAATTGGCCACGGGCCGGGTGAGCGGGTCAGTGGATCCAAAAGTGACGGCCGCCCGACCTGGCTCTATTCTGTCGGACGCGGGCTATGGCTTTGCGCAGCCGGCTTTTGAGGCAGCTTTACCCATGGCTGTGGCCGCAGCGCGCGAGAATGGCACGGCTTCGCTCGCGGTGGCTCATGCGCATACATGCACCTCTTTGGGATATTTTACCGCGCAATTGGCTGACGAAGGTTTGATCGCGATTGGCTTTACCAACGCCAGCCCGGTTGTGGCCCCGCCGGGTGGCAATCAAAAGGTGATCGGCACCAATCCCATTGCCATGTCGGTGCCAGATGGCGCCGGTCGCCTTGCGGTGCATTTTGACTTTTCCACCTCTGCTGTGGCTTTGGGCAAGATCACGATGGCCAAGGCTGCTGGGGAGGACATTCCTTTGGGTTGGGCTGTGGATGCGCAGGGCGTGGCCACAACGAATCCGGACGCAGCACTGGGCGGAGCTTTGGTCTCAGCAGGCGGCTATAAAGGCTGGGGGTTTGGCATATTGGCCGAGCTCCTCGCAGCTGGGATGACAGGGTCGGTCAACTCCTTGGATGTCGGTGGTTTGAAACTGCCCGACGGTCCGCCGCATGGATTGGGGCAGTTCTATCTCATTTTGGATCAAAGCACCTATCATGACGGATTTGCCGATCGTCTGGCGCGGCTTGCAGATGCCGTGGCTTTGCAGGAGGGCGCAAGGCTTCCTGGCAGTGCCCGCAACCCTATGGCGGAAATTGATGTGCCCGATGCGCTCTGGGACTCGGTGGTTCAGTTGGCGCATGGTCCACTCTAGCATGTGGTTTAGGCTTTCTGTGTCAGCACGACGCCTGCGGCCATGAGAAATAATCCGCTGAGACGGGGCCAGGTGAGTGGGATTTGCTGTGCCCCAAAAAGTCCGAAATGATCGATCGTTGCTGCGGAAATCAATTGGCCTATGAGCACAAAGAAAATGGCATTTCCTACGCCAAACTTGGGCGCAATCGCGGTTATAGACAGCACATAAAACGCCAGTAAGACCCCTGCGAAGAAAAGATGTTTTGGTACTGTTGTGAGTTTGACTAGAGCACTGGGCCCTTGGGTGATGGCCATCAGGCTGGCGGTTAACAGGCCCACAGCGATCAAGACCACTCCGGCGAGCATGGGCGCGCCAAGAGTTCGGCCGAGGGCTGCATTCATCGCCGCCAAGACCGGTATCCCGATCCCCGCGGCAAGCATTGTAATCGCATAAAGTGGCATAATCGGAGGTCCTTTTTCTAAGGTCTATAGATCAAGCTCTTCAACGAATTTTGCGTTGGCTTGTATGTATTCGAACCGTTTTTCTGGCTTTTTGCCCATCAACCGCTCAATGAGGTCTCCGGTCTCGCCGGGCGTGTCTTCATCCACGGTGACGCGGATCAATTTGCGTGTCGTCGGATCCATTGTGGTCTCTTTAAGATCCTTGGCATCCATTTCGCCCAGACCTTTAAAGCGGCTGACGTCAATCTTGCCCTTGCCACCCAACCCCTTAGCCAGCCAGAGGTCTTTTTCTGCCTCATCCAGGCAATACACCCGTTTTGCGCCCTGCGTCAGGCGAAACAGTGGGGGGCAGGCGAGATAAAGATGGCCGGCATCGATCAGCGGCCGCATTTGTGAGAAAAAGAACGTCATCAAAAGGCTGGCGATATGGGCGCCATCGACATCCGCATCGGTCATAATAATGACCTTTTCGTAGCGTAGATCATCAATATTGAACTTGGTGCCAATTCCGACGCCCAGCGCTTCGCAGAGGTCATTGATCTCAGCGTTGGAGCCGAGTTTGTTTGAGGCGGCGCCCAAGACGTTGAGGATTTTTCCCTTCAGGGGCAAAAGCGCTTGGTTGACACGATTGCGAGCGCCTTTGCCCGAACCGCCAGCGCTGTCGCCTTCAACGATGAACAATTCCGTGCCCTCGCGGGTTTTAGAAGTGCAATCGGTGAGTTTTCCTGGCAGGCGCAATTTCTTAGTGGCAGATTTGCGCTGCGTCTCTTTTTCCTGCCGGCGGCGCAAACGCTCTTCTGCGCGCAGGACCAAAAAGTCGAGGATCGCGCCGGCGGATTTCGTATCGGCCGCAAGCCAATTGTCAAATCGGTCACGTACGGAATTTTCCACCAGGCGTTGGGCTTCAACCGTGGCCAAACGATCCTTGGTTTGTCCAACGAATTCCGGCTCTCTGATGAAACAAGAGACCAGCGCACAACCGCCTGTTGTGAGGTCATCACGGGTGATATTGCTGGCTTTGCGGTTATTGACCAATTCACCATAGGCTTTGATGCCTTTTAAGATTGCGGCCCAGAACCCGCTTTCATGGGTGCCGCCTTCGGGCGTGGGAACGGTGTTACAATAGGATTGGATAAAGCCATCACGTGACGGTGTCCAATTGACCGCCCATTCAACTTTGCCGGGCACATTGAAGCGCTCTTGAAATTCCACGGCACCGGCGAAAGGGGCATCTGCATAGGTGCTGGCTTTTCCCAGGGTCTCGACAAGATAATCGGACAACCCGCCGGGGAAATGGAACGTCGCTTCACGGGGTGTTTCGCCATCATCAATTTCGGTTTTCCAGCGAATTTCGACGCCGGAAAATAGATAGGCTTTGGAACGAATAGTTGCAAAGAGGCGCGCAGGTTTGAAACGATGTTTGCCAAAAATCTGTTCATCTGCATGAAAAGTGACCGAGGTGCCACGGCGATTTGGAGCGGCGCCAATCTTGGCAATTGGACCCAGCGGGATGCCACGGGCGAAGCGCTGTTCGTAGAGTTCGCGATTGCGGGCGACTTCGACAACCATGGAATCGGTGAGCGCATTGACCACAGAGGCACCCACCCCATGCAGGCCCCCGGAGGTTTGATAGGCCTTACCAGAAAATTTACCACCCGCATGTAAGGTGCATAGGATCACCTCAAGAGCGGATTTATCGGGAAACTTCGGATGGGGGTCAACAGGAATGCCGCGGCCATTGTCGCGGATGGTGACGGAGTAATCTGCGCGCAGCTCCACTTCGATGCGATTGGCGTGGCCCGCCACCGCCTCATCCATTGAGTTGTCCAAAACCTCAGCCACCAGATGGTGCAAGGCCCGTTCATCGGTGCCACCGATATACATTCCCGGCCGTTTGCGCACCGGCTCTAGACCCTCCAACACCTCAATGGAGGCGGCGTCATAATCCGTATTTGCGGCCGAAGATAATAGGTCACTTGCCATGGGGCTGCTCTTTCTTTGATTGACGTTATTCATGGCAGAAGTTGCAGGGCAAGAAAAGACCTGGCGCACCGGGTGATCCATATTCCTTGGTGATTTCACCACTGGCCAGGCCGCTGGCTTCTGCGTAAGACAAAGAGATGAAGAAAGCCTCTGCGATCACATCGGAAGCACAGTCTTTATTGATCCTGGGACTGCCCTTGGTGGGCAGCCAAGTGGCGCAATTTGCCGTGCATACAACCGACACACTCATGCTGGGCTGGTATTCGGTTCTGGCGCTGGCCCAGGTGACTTTGGGTGCTCAGGTTTTGTTTATCGCCTTTATTGCAACGTCCGGTTTTGCTTTTGCAATTTTGCCAATGGTGGCCAAATCTGTGGCGGAAGACGATTGGCAATCGGCCAGGCGCGCTACGCGCATGGGGCTTTGGGTATCCACCTTGGCTGCGGCTTTGTTATTTTTACCGATGTGGTACGCCCGGCCTCTGCTCGAGGCGATGGGGCAGGATCCAGTAGTGGCGCAGGGCGCGCAGGATTATCTGCGAATCGCCGGGTTTGGCCTATGGCCCGCATTGTGGGGGCTGGTGCTGCGCAGCTATCTTTCGGCGCTGGAACATGCAGGGATCGTGCTTTGGGTGTCGCTCTTTGTTTTAGTGGCCAATGCGCTGATCAACTACGCGTTAATATTTGGGAATTGGGGCTTGCCGGAGTTGGGGCTGCAAGGCGCGGCGATTGCTTCTGTCATATCCCAAATGCTCGCGCTGCTTGGATTCGTGATCTACATTCAACGCAATTTTCCCGAACAACAGATGTTCGCCCGCTTTTGGCGTTTTGATGGAGGCGCGGCCCTTGCGGTCACACGGCTTGCGGTGCCCATCTCCGCAACGGCCTTGGCCGAAAGTGGATTGTTTGCGGCATCCGCCTTTATGATGGGTTGGCTTGGACATTTGGAGCTGGCGGCCCATGGCATTGTGTTGCAGCTGGCGGCGCTCAGTTTCATGGTGCATATGGGGTTGTCGCAAGCTGGCACAGTTCGCGCGGGCAAGGCCTTTGCTCGGCAAGATTGGCCATCAGTCAGGCGCACAGCTTGGGTGACAATGGGCTTGTCGAGCGTTGCCGCTGTTGTGGCCATATTCTTTTTCTTGACGACCCCACAGTTTTTGATCCGTGCATTTTTGGACCCGCAGGACCCTTTGACCCCCGAAATTTTACGTATCGGCACGCTTTTGTTGATGCTCGCGGCACTGTTTCAATTTGTTGATGCCGCGCAGGTGGTGGCGCTGAGCCTCCTGCGCGGGTTGCAAGATACCAAAGTGCCCATGTGGATCGCCGCGATATCCTATTGGTTGATCGGTTTGCCTGTCAGCTATATTTTAGGCTTCTGGTTCGCGTTCCAAGAAGCGGGCATATGGATGGGCCTGGTCTTTGGGCTTGGATGTGCCGCGCTCTTGCTTTGGCGGCGGTTTTTTCGATTGGCCCGGAGGTCTGCCTAGGGGCGGCGTTTAACGGCTGATTTGTGCCTCGCCGGCTTTTGATCGCGCCATTTTTGCGGGTTCAAAAATACCTTGGCCAGAAGATCGCCACGGTCACAGTTCAGACTAGACCAGATTTTCACAAAATTCCTTGATCCTAGTACAAGCTTCCAGCAGCTCAGCATCGGATGTGGCATAGCTCACGCGGAAATTTGGGGACAGGCCAAAGGCGGCGCCGAAGACCACTGCGACGCCGGTTTGTTCGAGCAGTTCAGTCGCGAAGGCCTCATCATCTGCAATTACGGCGCCGCCTGGCGTCTGTTTTCCAATGAGCCCGTCTATTGAGGGATAGACATAAAACGCACCTTCAGGCGTGGGGCAGGTAATCCCCTTGGCCTCATTGAGCATTTTCACAACCAAATCGCGGCGCCGGCTGAAAGAGTCATTGTTCTCGGCCAAAAACTCCTGTGGGCCGTTCAAGGCTTCGACAGCGGCCCATTGGCTGATGGTGCAGGGGTTGGATGTCGACTGCGATTGGATTTTGCGCATGGCGGCGATAAGGGGCTCAGGTCCGGCGGCATAGCCAATGCGCCATCCGGTCATCGCATAGGCTTTTGAGACACCGTTGCAGGTCAGCGTGCGCGGATAGAGCGCTGGCTCCACTTCGGCAGGCGTGCAAAATTTGAAGTCATCATAGGCCAGATGCTCATACATATCATCTGTCATCACCCAGACATCGGGATGGCGCAAAAGAACATCGGTTAGAGCCTTCAACTCGTCCCAACCATATCCCGCTCCGGTCGGGTTTGATGGGGAATTGAAAATGAACCATTTGGTCTTAGGGGTCAGTGCTGCTTCGAGCTGCGCGGGCGTGAGTTTGTAATTGTTCTCTTGTGAAGTTGGGGCAATCACCGGGGTACCGCCGGCCAAAAGGACTATGTCGGGATAAGAGACCCAATAGGGTGCGGGTATCACCACCTCATCGCCTGCGTTCAATGTTGCGATAAACGCATTGTAGAGCGTTTGTTTGCCGCCATTTCCAACAGTCACCTGCGCTGGGGTATAGGTCAGAGAATTTTCACGCAGGAACTTGGCGCAAATCGCCCGCTTTAGCTCGGGCATCCCATCCGGTGCAGTATATTTGGTTTTGCCCTCGGCAATGGCTTTGACCGCTGCAGCTTTGATATGGTCCGGGGTGTCAAAATCCGGCTCGCCGGCTGCAAGTGCGACTACGTCGCGCCCCGCCGCCTTTAATTCTGCCGCCTTGGTTGATATAGCAATGGTGGGAGAGGGTTTCACCCGTTCAAGCGCGGAAGATAAAATAGACATGAAGGCCTCGTGATACATGTGATCCTAGAATCTTAGATTGAGGTGCACAGCGCTGCAAGGCGAAGTGATTGGAAAGAGCGAAATTATGGGAAATGAATCTGATACAAAACTTGATTGGTATGGCCCCGACGCAGCCACGTTTGGTGATCGCGTTCTTGGAGCGCGGGAAAAAACTGGTATGACCCAAGCGCAACTGGCGCGCCGTCTTGGCATCAAACTGGCCACTTTACAGGCCTGGGAAGAGGATCGTTCCGAGCCGCGGGCCAACAAATTGCAAATGTTGACTGGAATGCTCAATGTATCCTTACCCTGGCTGTTGAGCGGTGAGGGGATCGGACCAGAAGCGCCGACCGCGGCACCGCTTTCTGACGATATCCAAACAATTTTAATTGAAATGCGTGCAATAAAAACGGATATGAATCGCACGGCCGATCGGCTGAGCAAATTGGAAAAACAATTAAGATTGGCCATGAAATGATTGAGCTGCATGATCATAAGATCAAACGCCTGAATATGCGTTCAATGCGTCGTGGAATAAAAGAAATGGACCTTATTTTAAGCCATTTTGCTCAACGGGCCTTGGAGCAGATGACTGAAGAAGAGCTGGTCAAATATGATCTATTGCTGGCTGAAAACGATCACGATCTTTACTCTTGGGTGACCGGAACTGCCGCAGCTCCCGCAGAATTTGCGCCGCTGATCGCCCAAATCGTCGCGGGTTTGCAGAGTCCACGCGATTAAATTCATCTCGTTTAGATTATATTCGCGAATTTCCTCGATACTGCTCAACGAAGCAGTGTGAGAGGCGATCAAGGAGTGGCGATTCCAAAACCGGCAAGAGTTTTATGACCCATTACTTGAAGAGTTTGGCTCTGGTCGAGCGACTCCATCGTTTGTTGTTGGATGTTATCAAAGATGAATTTGAGCGGGTTGGGGTGATCGAGATTAACCCCGTGCAAGCTTTGCTTATAATCAACATTGCAGACAATGAGGTCAACGTGGGCGAATTGAAGAGCCGCGGTTATTACCAAGGTTCAAATGTCAGTTATAATT
>JAKMFM010000234.1 GCA_022425445.1 Planktomarina sp. | reverse complement strand
TGAGGTTTTGTCTGTTGCCGCTCCCAGTTCATTTAACACATTTGGGTACGGAGAAATGGACGCGCTGGATGATGTTGCCCTTTCAGAGATAGAGCTGCAGCCGGGGCGGATCGAATGGTAAGATAAGGCTAAGGGTTTTAGGTTTGCCAATGTGTTCGGTAAGTCTGACGACATATTTGTGCATATAGATGTCTTGCGCCGCTGTGGACTTTCGGGTTTGGTCGCGGGTTAAGAGGTTGCCTTGCGTGTTGTCGCGGGTGAGCGCGGCTTGATGGCCGTTGCAATTCTAAGCTGGGAGGCTGCGCAGGTAGAATGAACCGATACTTTGCAATCGTCGCTGCTGTTGTCTGTTGTATCGGCAGCATCGCGGCCGCGGATTGCAAGGAAGATCACGTTCACCTGTCTGGAGCTTGGGGCAGCGCTAGGTTTCAAGTCGAAGTTATGGATGATGCGGCCGAGTGGGCACGGGGTTTGATGCACCGGCCGCATCTTGGCAAGTTTTCTGCCATGCTGTTCGTCTATGAGCGCGAACGCCCCCTGTCATTTTGGATGAAAAACACCTTGATCGGTTTGGATATATTATTTTTCGATGGCGCAGGGCGCCTGGTAAATATTCGAGCAGATGCGATTCCCGGAGATGAGACGCCGTTGCGCAGCACCGGACCGGCGCAATATGTTTTGGAGATCAATGCAGGTCTTGCTGCCGCATTGAAAATGGGTCCTGATACGGTTTTGAGCCATGCCCGACTGGCTGGGGGTGAAAAAACCCCCGGCTGCGTGTGAAAACCCCTTTTCTTTCTCAATCCAATTGCCTAAAGAAGCCGCAGTGTCGGGGCGTGGCGCAGTCTGGTAGCGCACCTGTTTTGGGTACAGGGGGTCGTGAGTTCGAATCTCGCCGCCCCGACCACTTTCAAGCCTTAGCACCCATCAAGGCTCTGAAGGCCGCGTTTTTTCAGCAGTAGGCTCCGGCGCAAAGCTCTGTTTTTTTAATTCTGGCGGAGCTATTTACAAACTCTGAGCCGAAAGTGATCTGTGCATTCTGCAAAAGTCCGCACGCGTTTCGTGAGGTTAAACCAAAAGGCTGGAAAATTAATCATTTTCTGCGTCAAGCTGTTTTTCGATTAAAAATAGAATAAAAAATCATTGACCTCTCTGCAGAATTTGGATCAGTTAGTAGTGGCAGCGGAGAAATACACCAAATGTAGTGTTTCGAACTAGGCGGTGAGGCCCCTGGACCAAATCAGGTTTCAGAGATGTGTGTGCTGATTGATTATGTAAAGAGCCGTATTTAAACGGCAAAATGAGGCAAAAACATGAAGATTGAACGGCGATTTACCAGCCCTAATGAGGACGCTTACAGCTCAATTGAGTTCGCTAAAACCACCAGTGAGATTCGCAATCCAGATGGAACGCTCGTATTTCATCTCGCCGACCTAGAAGTCCCCGCATCTTGGTCGCAGGTCGCGTCAGATGTTCTGGCACAGAAATATTTCCGGAAGGCCGGCGTGCCCTCTGACACCAAAGCCATCAAGGAATCAGGCGTGCCGATCTTCTTGCGCCGCCGTGTGGCGACTGAGGACGCTACCTTTGGAGGGGAAACCTCCGCCAAGCAAGTGTTTGACCGGCTGGCTGGCGCATGGGCTTATTGGGGATGGAAGGGTGGCTATTTTACCACTGAAGAAGACGCCAGCGCCTACTATGACGAAATGCGCTACATGTTGGCAACACAACGCGCCGCCCCGAACTCGCCGCAATGGTTCAACACAGGGCTTCATTGGTCTTATGGCATTGATGGCCCGGCACAGGGTCATCACTATGTGGACTACAAAACGGGCAAGCTGACCAAATCTGACAGCAGCTATGAGCATCCGCAACCACATGCATGCTTTATTCAATCGGTATCTGATGATCTGGTGAATGACGGCGGGATCATGGATCTTTGGGTGCGCGAAGCGCGTTTGTTTAAGTACGGATCCGGTACAGGTACAAACTTTTCCTCCCTTCGCGGCGCCGGAGAAAACCTCTCGGGCGGTGGCAAATCATCTGGCCTAATGGGCTTTTTGAAAATTGGGGATCGAGCCGCGGGGGCGATCAAATCCGGTGGCACAACCCGCCGGGCAGCGAAAATGGTCATCTGTGACGCAGATCATCCGGATATCGAAGATTTCATCAATTGGAAGGTGATCGAGGAGCAAAAGGTAGCCTCCATCGTGGCCGGCTCCAAAATGCATGAAGAAAAGCTGAATTTGATTTTCGCGGCAATTAAATCTTGGGATGGGGCAGCATCAGACGCCTATGATCCGAAGGTAAATCCTGCATTGAAAGAGGCCGTGAAGGCGGCGAAAAAGGTCTCCATTCCAGAAACCTATGTCAAGCGTGTGCTGGATTACGCCAAACAAGGTCACACGAGCATTGAGTTCCCGACCTATGATACAGATTGGGATTCGGAAGCCTAT
This sequence comes from Planktomarina sp., assembly GCA_022425445.1. Classification (GTDB taxonomy): domain Bacteria; phylum Pseudomonadota; class Alphaproteobacteria; order Rhodobacterales; family Rhodobacteraceae; genus Planktomarina. The sequence goes on along the minus strand of JAKMFM010000234.1, from coordinate 8,706 downwards.
AACTCTGTCTCTGGACAAAATTCCAACAATTCCATCCGTGTCACCGACGCGTTTCTCTACGCGGTGCAAAAGGACGCCGATTGGCAATTGTTGAACCGAACAGATGGCTCAGTTGCCAAGACCATAAAAGCGCGCGATCTTTGGTCGCAGGTGGGGCATGCAGCATGGGCCTGTGCTGATCCGGGCATTCAGTATCATGATACGGTCAACGCGTGGCACACTTGCCCTGCGGATGGAGAAATCCGCGGGTCCAACCCGTGTTCTGAATATATGTTCTTGGATGACACGGCCTGTAACCTCGCCTCGATGAACTTGCTGACCTTCTATGAAAATGGTGAGTTCCAGGCGGATGATTATGTGCATGCCACACGTCTGTGGACGGTGACTCTCGAGATCAGCGTTTTGATGGCGCAGTTCCCCTCAAAAGAGATCGCGCAACGCTCCTACGAATTCCGCACCCTGGGTCTTGGCTATGCCAATATCGGCGGGCTGTTGATGAATATGGGTTTTGGCTACGACAGTGACGAGGGCCGGGCGCTTTGCGGTGCGCTCACAGCGGTTATGACCGGTGTGGCTTACGCCACATCAGCGGAAATGGCTGGCGAATTGGGACCTTTCCCAGGTTATAAGAAAAATTCGGACAGCATGCTGCGGGTGATGCGCAATCACCGCAATGCGGCCTATGGCAACAGCGACGGTTATGAAGATCTTGCGATCAAACCAGTGCCGCTCGATCAAGCAAATTGCCCCGATCAACGGCTGGTCGCACTGTCAAAAGAAAGCTGGGATACCGCCATCGCCCTGGGCGAGAAACATGGCTATCGCAATGCGCAATCCACTGTGATTGCCCCAACCGGCACAATTGGTCTGGTTATGGATTGTGATACGACCGGCATCGAGCCAGATTTCGCCTTGGTGAAATTCAAAAAGCTCGCAGGCGGTGGATACTTTAAGATCATAAACCAATCCGTGCCGGCCGCATTAGCCAAACAAGGCTATCGGAGCAATGAGATCGAGGAGATCGTCAGCTATGCCGTGGGTCATGGTTCGCTGGGCAATGCGCCGGGAATCAATCACACGGCTTTGATTGGACATGGCTTTGGTCAGGCTGAAATTGATAAGGTTGAGGCAGCTCTGCCTTCGGCTTTTGATATCCGCTTTGTGTTCAACCAATGGACGTTGGGCGCAGATTTCTGCACCGGCGTTTTGGGTATTCCAGAAGCAAAGCTGATGGACTCAAGCTTTGATCTGCTCACGCATCTGGGTTTCAGCCGCGCGGATATTGATGCGGCAAATGACCATGTCTGTGGTACAATGACTTTGGAAGGTGCACCGCATCTGAAAAAAGAGCATTACAGCATCTTTGATTGCGCCAATCCTTGCGGCAAAAAGGGCAAGCGCTATCTGAGTGTGAACAGCCATATCTATATGATGGCGGCGGCACAGTCCTTTATCTCAGGTGCCATTTCTAAAACCATCAATATGCCCAATGACGCAACTATCGAGGAGTGTCAGGCGGCCTATGAATTGAGCTGGTCGTTGGGGATCAAGGCCAATGCATTGTATCGCGATGGGTCCAAGCTTTCGCAACCTCTGGCCGCATCACTCGTTGAAGACGATGAGGAGGCCGAAGAGGTGTTGGCCACTGGCTCTGCGCAGGAAAAAGCCGCAGTTTTGGCTGAGAAAATCGTAGAGAAGGTGGTGATCAAAGAGGTGATCCGCTCTAACCGCGAAAAAATGCCACAACGGCGCCGGGGCTATACGCAAAAGGCGATCGTTGGCGGGCATAAGGTCTATTTGCGCACCGGCGAGTATGAGGATGGCCAATTGGGCGAAATATTCATTGATATGCACAAAGAGGGCGCAGGGTTCCGGGCGATGATGAATAACTTCGCCATCGCGGTCTCCGTCGGTCTGCAATATGGTGTGCCGCTTGATGAGTTCGTCGACGCTTTCACCTTCACCAAATTTGAGCCAGCTGGCATGGTGCAAGGCAATGATAGCATTAAGAATGCGACCTCAATTTTGGACTACATCTTCCGGGAATTGGCGGTCTCCTATCTCGACCGCGAAGATCTGGCCCATGTCAAACCCGAGGGCGCGTCATTTGACGATATCGGCCGAGGGGAAGAGGAGGGCGCATCCAACCTGCGCGCTGTCGAAGAGGGCAAAGCGGCCAAAGGCATCGAAGTTCTCAAGCAAATGGTGTCCACGGGCTATCACCGCAATCGGGTGCCACAAGAATTTGTGGTTTATCAGGGTGGTCAAATGCTGGGCGCTGTCGCTGGCGAGGCGATGCCGATGGAGGCCGCTTTGGATGCTGCGGTAGCGATGGCTGCAGGCGGCGCTGAGGTGTCAACTGCTGCGGTCATGGATGAGCGGACCAAAGCCAAAATGCAGGGCTATGAGGGCGATCCATGTGGTGAATGCGGAAATTATACCTTGGTGCGTAACGGCACTTGTATGAAGTGCAACACCTGCGGAGGCACATCTGGCTGTAGCTAAGGACGTAAAATTGCAAACACCTGGGGCTGGCTTTGGCTGGCCCCTTTTTATTGAGCGGTGGGGGGCTGCCTGCCTGATATGAGTGCCGAGCGTCGGCAGCTTATGTTACGCGCCGCCATGTGCGTGCACCTGAAAAATCACTCTTGGCGGTTATCCCATGGATTGATAAGCTTAAAAAAAATCTAACTGGAAATCATGCGTCATACTGTTCCCATAGCTTCGCAATTTTACGTTACAGCGCCCCAACCCTGTCCCTATTTGGAGGACCGGATGGAGCGAAAGCTTTTCACCTCTTTGCAGGGTGTTGATGCGGGGATTTTGAATAACAGCTTGTCAAAACAAGGGTTCCGGCGGTCGCAAAATGTTTTGTACCGCCCGGCTTGCGCCTCGTGCTCGGCCTGTCTTTCGGCGCGGATTGATGTCGCGCAGTTTCAACCGAGCCGGTCGCAAAAGCGGGTTTTGAAGCGCAACGCCGCTCTGCGGCGCCGGCGTAACGCCGCTTGGGCCACCGAACAGCAATATGATCTGTTTCGCAGCTATCTTGATGCGCGCCATGCGGAAGGCGGCATGGCGGATATGGATATATTCGAGTTCGCCGCAATGATTGAAGAAACCCCTGTAACCAGTTGTGTGATGGAATATGCTCAGCCTGGTGGGGATTTGAAGGCGGTTTGCCTCACAGATATTTTCGATGACGGCCTGTCACTGGTTTATAGTTTCTTTGATACGTCGCAGCCGCAAAATTCGATGGGGACCTATATGATCCTCGATCATATCGAAATGGCGCGTGACGCCGGCTTACCCTATGTCTATCTCGGCTATTGGGTGCCGGGCAGTCCGAAAATGGACTACAAAGCGCGGTTCAAAGGTGTTGAGGTTTTCCGGCTTGGCCACTGGCGGGCACTTGATCCAAAAGATGATTTTAGCCGCGACAAAAATCGATGTGAGAGCCAGTCGATCTCTGAGCAGGTGGCGCAAATCGCCATGCCTGAAGTCACACATAGCCTGGACATATAGGCGCATTGCGCAAAAAGAGCTGCATCGCAAAAAAAGGGCGCCCATTGTAGCGCCCTTTTTTGTTGAGAGTTTTTTTATTTATCCCGCCAAGAGGTTCGGAATGATGGTCACGACCCATGGGAACCAGAACAAAAGCAACAGCCCTAAGACTTGGATCAAGACAAATGGGATCACGCCGCGGTAGATATGCCCGGTTGTGACTTCCTTTGGTGCGACACCGCGTAGGTAGAACAGAGCAAAGCCGAAGGGTGGCGTCAAGAATGAGGTCTGCAAGTTCACCGCGATCATGATCGTTACCCATTTGGGATCCATTGTTCCGCCATAAATCACCGGCCCAACAATGGGGATCACAATGTAGATGATCTCAAGAAAATCCAGAACAAAGCCAAGCACAAACAGAACGAGCATCACAATCAAGAAGACGGTGAATTCACTGTCAAAGCTTTTGAGGAAGTCTTGGATATAGTGTTCGCCTCCAAAGCTGATCACCACGAGATTGAGCAATTGTGAGCCAATCAAAATGGTGAAAACCATGGAGGTCACTTTTGCCGTCTCGCGCACTACCGGGCTTAGAACGCCCGAGCGGAACAAAGTCCAACACGCGTAGAGCAGCCCAAAAAGTGCATACAGATAGGCCGTCTGAGCGACAAAGAAAGCAATCCAGCTTTCCAAAGATACCGCATTTTGCCGCACGCGGAGATCAAAATTCATCCCAACCAGGAGCATGATCACCAATGCAAAAGCCGAACCGATGATGATCTTGGGAGACTTATGTTCATCTTTTAACTTCCGGAAGGCCGCCAGCATGATGGCGCCGCCCGCCCCGAGCGCCGCGGCGGGCGTTGGATTGGTGATGCCGCCCAGTATTGAGCCCAGTACAGCGACGATCAGGATAAGCGGTGGGAAGACCACCCGTATCAACTCATTTTCCGCTAAGCGCACAACCGCACTGCGCAGCCCGTAGACGATGAGTGCCATGGGCAGCAACATCATGATTAAGGTGATGCCCGCCGATGTGCGTGGACTGACGAAAAGAATATCTATAATCAACCCTAGAGCTACCCCGGCAAAGCCGATGGCCAGCGGTCTGAAATACTGCCGCGGCGCCACACCCCGTGCCGTGGTTAGCACCAGCGTGATCAAGATCAAACCAATCGCAATGCCGAGCCCAATCGGCGCTGCCGCGGCAACGCGTTGCGAAATTTTGTCTTCAATTTCCTGGTCAGAAAGGGCCCGGCTTTCCACGGCACCGCCAGCGTCAGCAATCGCCTGCTGTTCTGAAACCGCCAGATCCCAAGCCGCTTGCCCGTGCAGCTCTATCATCGCCGCCTGGCAGTCAGGTCCTACGTTGGTCCGAAGCGAAGCGCCTTCCGACAGTTCGGAGCGTGATGATACCGATATATCCTGCGAGCCAATCATATTGGCTTGTCCGAGAAGGATGGCGCCACCGATGATGGCAATTGGGGCAGCTAAAAACCATTGTAGCGCGTGGTTGCGGCCAATGACGTTTCCAGATCCGCCGGTCATCTGCACGGCTGGTGCTTTGGACGGGTTGATCAGCGCGTAGATAAACGCGTAGCCCGCGTATAGACCAGCCAGCAAAATTCCGGGCAAAAGCGCCGCCTGAAACAATGTACCGACAGAGACAACCGCAGGCTCTCCCAGATAGGTCAAAGCATCAGTACAGCCCAAAGACTGCGCCCGCACTTCCTGGGCCCGTGAGTACAGGTCACCGGCCAAAGTGCCGAGCAAAACAATCACAATCGAAGGTGGAATGATCTGTCCCAATGTGCCTGAAGCCGCGATCACGCCGGTCGAGAGCTCGGGTGAGTAGCCATTGCGCAGCATGGTCGGCAAGCTGAGCAGCCCCATGGTGACAACGGTCGCGCCGACGATGCCAGTTGAGGCAGCCAAGAAAGCGCCCACGACGACGACAGATACGGCAAGACCGCCGGGCAGGGGGCCGAAAACCCGCGCCATGGTTGTCAAAAGATCATTGGCAATTTTAGAGCGCTCCAGCGTGATGCCCATCAAAACAAACATCAAAACCGCGAGGAGTGTTTCAATAGACTGCCCCGCCAGGACACGCTCGTTGATCCGGTTGACAATGAAGGACACATTGCGATCCAATGCGACTTCCCAGCCATTTGTGAACACAGGCACCTCGATACGCGGCAAATCCGGGTATCGGAAAACGCTCACCGTGTCGGCCTTGATCCCTTGGCCCATCAATGCGCCAAATTCTGCAGAGGATTTGTCGATTGCTTGGTGAATTAGCAAGCCTGCGTTGTCCAAAGCTGCGATGATGCCAAAAGAGATTACGGCTGCGCCACCAATGGCAAAAGCCACCGGAAAGCCAGACAGAATCCCGCCAAATAAGCACAGAAAGACGATCAATAGACCAATTTCGACGCCATCTAATCCAAAAATCATAGCTCTAGCCCCTAATGAATGTCTGCGGCCAATTTGGCCTCTGCGTCGTCAAGTTTATCTCGATCGAGGTATTTGCCTTCGGAGGCTTCCCCCTCTTTCATTTCCAGATAGGATCGGTAGAAAAATGCGATGGCTTGCAAAACGATCATGGCGCAAAAGATCACCAGCAAAATTTTAAATAGAAAATAGGCGTTGAAGCCATTGGGGGAAAACCCGATTGTTTCAACATTCCATTTAAACGCGCGGGATTTACCGTCAACCAAACGTTGCAGCGTGTCACTGGCCGATACTTTTGGCGTGACCAGGTGCCGCCACAGGAAAAACCAGGAGTACATCCATGTGAGCACGGCGGCCGGCACCATGAACATGAGGCTTCCAAACATATCAATGATCCGCTTAGTGCGATAGCTGACGACCGAATAAATCAAATCCACGCGCACATGCCCACCCTGAACAAAGGTATAGGCGGCGCAGAGACATACGATCATCGCGTTATAAAACTTCAGCTCCTCGGCGTACCAGCTAATGTCTTTGCTGAACCCTAGGCCAAGTCCGAAGGTGATTTGTGCCTCAAGGAAGATCCTTTGAATGAAGACAATGACAATCTGCTGTAAAACCATCAACAGGCCGGCCCAAGCCGCAAGCCGACCCACGGTATTGGCAATCCCCTCCAAGGCCCGGACGGTGCCCCAAAGGATTGCGTTGCGCCAAAGGCCCAGTGCTGTGAGGGTTAAAAACAGAGCCAGAACCGCAAAAAACAACTCTTGCGAGGCCCCATAATAGATGAACCGCATGACCGCTTTGCCTTCGGTCCAATCCAGCCAAAGGGCGGGATGTGTAATCGCATAGCCAATATTGTAGAAAGCCATTACGAGACTTTGAAAAAACCAGACGATCCAGTCCAACATCTATCCCCCCTAATTTTTGCCCGCTTTGCCCGAAAGCTGGGCATGAAAAGGGCCCTGATTTCCCAGGGCCCTCCATTCAAATTTAGCCGTTGGCCAAAACGCGGTTGCGCTGAGACACAAATTCACCGTCAGATTTTAAGATCCAATCGGAGGATTTCGCCAAAGATGCGTCGAAAGAGTTGCGGATACGCGCGAAGAGTTCATCGCCCATATTTTCATCCAGAACTTCTTTTGAAGCGGCGCCGAATGCATCCCAAACATCATCAGAGAATTGCAGCGTTTGCACTCCTTGAGCCTGCAGACGCGCCAAGGCGGCACCGTTGTTGGCCAATGTCTGCGACAGCTGATAATGCGTTGTCGCTTTTGTTGCATTGTCGATGATGGCTTTGTGCTGATCTGACAAATCGTTCCAGACATCCAAGTTCATGCCGCAGGCAAGACCGGAACCTGGCTCGTGGAAACCAGCTGTGTAATAGATCTTGGCAACTTCTTGGAAGCCTGCGCGTTCATCAGCGAATGGTCCAACCCACTCAAGTCCATCCAAAGCGCCAGAGGACAGCGCTTGGTAAAGCTCGCCGCCTGGGATGTTTTGCACCGAAACGCCAAGTTTCCCGAGAACCTGACCGCCAAGGCCCGGCATACGGAACCGCAAACCGGCCAAGTCTTGCGCAGAATTGATTTCCTTGCGGAACCAACCGCCGGACTGTGAGCCTGAGTTGCCGCACAAGAAAGATTTCAAGCCGAAAATGCTGCCCAACTCGTCGTGCAGGTCTTGACCGCCGTCGTGGTAATACCAATTGGTCAGCTCTTGCGCTGTGGCGCCGAATGGAACGGCTGTGTAGAAGGCGTATCCGGGGTGTTGGCCCAAGAAGTAGTAGTCGGCTGAGTGATACATATCGGCCTGGCCGGAGGTCACAGCATCGAACACTTCGAATGCGCCAACCAATTCACCGGGTGCTTTTTTCTCAATGACCAATTCTCCGCCAGACATGGCGTTTACGGCTTCGTTGAAATAAGTGGCTGCATCGTCAAGAACCGCAAAGCCGCGGGGCCAGGATGTAACCATTGTAAGCGTGCGTGCATGGCCGCCCGCGATTGCCGGAGCTGCCAGTGAGGACACTGCAGCCGCGCCGCCGCCAAGGGCAGAGGCCTTTAGAAAAGAACGACGATCCATTTATTTTCCTCCCATAGAAATATCGAGCGGCATAGAACACGCCTTCGACTGATCGTTAATCGAAATTTAAGGATAGCAGCTAAAACTCAACAAACAACAGGGTATTCCGCTAAATAGCAATTTTTCGAAGTGAAGTCATAGAGCGCTGCGACTGTGAAAGCGATGACGAGCTTATGGGAGGTTGCTCTTCTTTTCGCATGATGCACGACATCTTGGGGCAAAACCTGACGCCTTGCCGCCAAATATGAGCTTGTGGTGCAGAATGGTTGGTATCGAGACAAAAATTTTGAGCGTCACATATCACCATGCCCTGATCGGACGAGATGCGACACTTTTACACCGCATTTATGCGTCGTCGCCAGGGGCCGGCAGCCGTAACCGCGTGGCGTCACCAAGTGTTTGATAGCTTTTGCGCTGCCGATACGGACAAATGGCTACCTGTCCATCGATTTCAGTTCAACCTGGATCAATACGACGGCATTGGTCCAGGTCTTCGGCGTTAACGAATGTAAGCAATGCGGCGGGCCTTAGTCTGTGTATCGGCTATGGCGCGCTCCCCGTTGGGAGCATCACCAAAGGACCAATTAAAGGTCAAAGAAATATCAGTATCCGCTGTACCACTCTGCCGGTGCTGACCCACAATGACAGCCAGTGAGGTCCGCTCCGTTA
>JAKMFM010000219.1 GCA_022425445.1 Planktomarina sp. | reverse complement strand
AGATGAAGATCGCCCGAATGGGGATCTGGAACTTATGTGGCCATGCCCGAATGGGGTGGCCCAATTGGACTCGCTTTTGAAAGGATACTCCTATGCGTTCGTTTGACTTTGCACCGCTTTACCGTGCTAGTATTGGCTTTGATCAAATTGCTGACCTGCTCGACCGTGTGTCGACCCATGAGGGCGGACAATCGAGCTACCCGCCCTATAATATCGAAAAAACTGGAGAAGATGGGTATCGCATCTCCATTGCGGCTGCTGGGTTTTCAGAGGCGGATCTGGAAATTGAAGTGAAGGAAAACAACTTAAACGTTTCGGCTCAAAAGCCGAAATCCGAAGATAAAAGAACCTATTTGCATCGCGGCATTGCCACACGCGCCTTTGAGCGGCAGTTTCATCTTGCCGACCATGTCCGTGCGGTTGGCGCCAGCTATGAGGATGGCATGCTGCACATTGAATTGATCCGCGAGGTGCCGGAGGCCCTGATACCGCGGCGCATCCAAATTCAATCGAAATCCCCGCTGCAGGTAGAGGCCAGCTCGGCGTGATACGATCAAAGGTCTGAACAAAAAAAGGCAGGGCTGTCCCTGCCTTTTCGTTTAAGTGGCGCTCCTAGACCGACATGCAGATATATTTTAGCTCAAGGTATTCATCCATGCCATGATGGCTGCCCTCGCGGCCCAGACCGGATTGTTTAACCCCGCCAAAGGGAGCGACCTCAGTCGAGATGATGCCTGTATTCACGCCGATAATGCCATATTCTAGCGCTTCGGCAACTTTATACACGCGGCTCAAGTCTTTGGCATAGAAATAGGCGGCCAGTCCGAAAATCGTATCATTGGCCATGGCAATTACATCATCTTCATTTTCAAATTTGAACAAAGGCGCCATGGGGCCGAATGTTTCTTCTTTGCTTACAGCCATGTCTTGCGTCACACCGGTTAAGATGGTCGGCTCAAAGAAGGTGCCACCCAGATCATGCGGTTTTCCCCCGGTCGCCACGACCGCGCCCTTTGACAGCGCATCAGCGATATGATCTTGAACCTTGGCCAGAGCTGGCTTGGAGATCAGCGGGCCCAGGTCGGCACCTGCAAACCCATCACCTACTTTCATCGCTTCAACCGCCACTTTGAAGCGTTTGGTGAATTCCTCATAGACGCCAGCTTGCACATAAATCCGATTGGCACAGACACAGGTCTGACCATTGTTGCGGAACTTACAAGCCATGGCACCGATGACCGCGTCGTCAAGATCTGCATCATCAAAAACGATAAAGGGTGCATTACCACCCAGCTCCATGGAACATTTTTTCACCTGCTCAGCCGCTTGGCCCAAGAGAATGCGTCCAACGCGCGTAGAGCCGGTGAAGGTGAGTTTGCGCACTTTCGCATTTTCACAAAATTCCTTGCCCGAGGCGGAGGCGTCATTGGAGGGCACAATTTGCAATATTCCCGCTGGCAAGCCCGCACGTTCTGCCAAAACACCGAGGGCTAAAGCCGACAGTGGGGTCAATTCCGAGGGGCGGGCGACGAATGCGCAGCCGGCGGCCAAAGCCGGTGCCGCTTTGCGGGTGATCATCGCATTTGGAAAATTCCAAGGCGTGATCGAAGCTGCCACGCCTATGGGCTGTTTTATGACCGTGATCCTTTTGTCAGCCTGATGACCTGGAATGGTTTCACCATAGTTGCGCTTTGCTTCTTCGGCAAAAAACTCAACGAAGGATGCACCATAGGCAATTTCTCCCATGGCTTCGGCAAGGGGTTTGCCCATTTCAGCTGTGAGGATCATTGCCAAATCAGACTGATGTTCCATCATCAAATTATACCAGCTGCGCAGGATATTGCAGCGTTCCTTTGCAGTGAGCGCGGCCCATTTCTTTTGTGCGGCCTCAGCGCCGTCAATCGCCCTTGCCAAATCAGCACGCGATAGGTCTGCAACCTGTGCGATGACATCGCCGCGCGCGGGGTTGGAAACAGCAAAGGTTGCGCCATTTTCCCCATCAACCCATTGGTTGTTGATCAAGGCTTGCGTTTGCAGCAAGCTGGGATCTGAGAGCATGGATTTTAGATCTGTGGATGTATCAAGCATTTTGGCCTCCCTTGGTTAAAGATGTGAGACCATTTGATCGGTTATTTGTCCAGAGGAGAAGCGA
>JAKMFM010000223.1 GCA_022425445.1 Planktomarina sp. | reverse complement strand
CTGCGCGACGATCGCCCAGCGGAACGTTATCGTTCGGTGATGGGCGGATGGCTGGATTGGCTCGACACCCGGCTCTCCGCTGATCTGGCGCAGCAAGGCCCGGCGCAAAGGGCTTGGAGCATCGGCCTGCTCACTTTTACCATGGGTCTTGCCATTTTTTATCCAATTTTGGCCATCACGGTCCAATGGCTTGCCGGCCATGCGATTGCTTTTGGCGGCCAGGAGGTGATTGCGGCAAGCCCGCTACAAGCGCGGATATTTGTCCTAGCTCGGCTAGGATCTCCGTTGATTTTATACCTTTTTGCAGCAAGGTCAAACCCCCCATGGCAGTGGCTATTGTTGATCCTCGCCATTGGGGCCTATATCTTAGGATTATTTTATGCCGATGGCTTTGCTGTGCCAATAAATGTCGCAGCCACAGTCGTAGGCGCAGTCGCAGTCATAGATAAGCGCTCTCGCCGCCCTCTGGTCTGGCGACTACTCTATTAGGGCGTTTTGATGGCCGTTCTGGTCATGGCGATCAAAACGCCGGATGTTTTTTTGGGGGGCAGCGCAACCCGACGGTTTACGTCGTGCTGACCTTTGGCCTCTTGCCGCTGTTCAACGCGCTATTTGATTTCGCCTGCGCGGGTTTGACCCGCTATCTGCTCCGCATGGAGCTTGATCAAAAACGGGCGGCTTGGCGGGCGGTGTTAGATGGGCTGGGCGGGATTGCCATTTTCTTTACCTTGGGATCTGCGCTCATCGCCTACATCACTTTTGCTACCCCTGCGGATGGGGTGCCGCTATGGGATTTAGCAGAGCTTTTGGCCAATCTACGCTCTGCACCCGGCGATTATATATGGTTGATGGTTACGCTAACTTCCACGCTTTTGCCCACGCTAGTGCATCTATCGATCGCGGCACTCACCCTGGCGCAGCAATATCCCGCATGGTGGCGCAATTTTGTTGCCGATCTTTTCGAGAATGGCGCACAGAGCCGGCAGGCCGCCTTTCTTTCCGGCATTTGCATTTGCACCATGATCACCGTCGCATTTTGGAGTCCGATCTGCATCTTCGCCTTCGTCATCACCCATGACCACGGCGCCCCATTCAACACTGTGCTTTGGGTTTTTGAGACCTTCGCCAGGGCCATTGGCGGGATATAGGCTCGGCAATCTGCCATCTACACATCCGCGCAATCTCTGCTATAGCGGCCCTATGGCACAGAATCCTCCCCATCTCCGCCCCGACCTCGCGCCCAAAGCGCGGATTGAAACCCCGCGCCCGGGCCAGCCAACCATCGGCATGGTCTCGCTGGGATGCCCCAAAGCTTTGGTCGACAGCGAGCGCATTTTGACCCGCCTGCGCGCCGAGGGCTATGCCATCAGCCCTGATTATTCGGGTGCCGAGGCGGTGATTGTAAACACCTGCGGCTTTCTTGACAGCGCCAAGGCGGAAAGCCTTGAGGCGATTGGTGAGGCGCTGCATCAAAATGGCAAGGTGATTGTCACCGGCTGTTTGGGGGCCAATCCTGAGTATATCACCGGCGCGCATCCCAAGGTTTTGGCCGTCACTGGCCCGCATCAATACGAACAGGTTTTGGATGCTGTCCATGCCGCCGTGCCGCCCGCACCGGATCCTTTCGTAGATCTCTTGCCCGCATCCGGCGTCTCGCTGACACCGCGGCACTACAGCTATTTGAAGATATCAGAGGGCTGCAATCACAAGTGCAAATTCTGCATTATTCCGGATATGCGCGGCAAATTGGTCAGCCGCCCACCGCGTGCGATCCTGCGGGAGGCGGAGAAATTGGTTGAGGCTGGCGTGCGCGAGCTTTTGGTCATCTCACAAGACACCAGCGCCTATGGCATTGATATAAAAACAGCGGCAGAGGGAGACATCCGCCCCCATATCACCGATCTGGCCCGCGAATTGGGGCAATTGGGCGCTTGGGTGCGGCTGCATTATGTTTACCCCTACCCCCATGTGCGCCATTTGATTCCCCTCATGGCCGAGGGGTTGATCCTGCCCTATCTCGACATTCCTTTCCAACACGCACACCCCGATGTGCTCAAACGTATGGCCCGCCCTGCCGCCGCCTCCAAAACCCTTGATGAGATTGCCGCCTGGCGCGCCGATTGTCCTGATATCACCCTGCGATCAACTTTCATCGTCGGCTATCCCGGCGAGACTGAAGCAGAGTTTCAAACCCTGCTCGATTGGATGGATGAGGCGCAGCTCGACCGGGTTGGCTGTTTTCAATATGAGGACGTCGCCGACGCGCGCTCCAATGACCTGCCCGATCATGTGCCCGAAGATGTCAAGCAGGAGCGCTGGGGCCGGTTTATGGAGAAGGCACAGGCCATTTCCGAGGCGAAACTCGCGGCCAAACTGGGCCAACACATGGATGTGATCGTTGATGAGCTGGACGCCGAGGGCATCGCCACCTGCCGCACCAAGGCCGACGCCCCGGAAATCGACGGCAACCTATTCATCGACGAGAGCACCGAGACCCTGTCCCCCGGAGATATCGTGACCGTCGAAGTGGATGAGGCCGGCGCCTATGATCTCTGGGGCCGTATCGTGTCGTAACTGCCAGAAGTGACTATTTTGGATGTTATCTTGGTCGCCGCAGTGAATGGGGGCATTTGCACAGCCTCTGCATAACAGACTATTGTAGCAAAATCTTCTCGCCGGGCAGAAACACCAGGCCACGCCTGCCCGCCGCTGCGCGCAAACCCGTGTTATGGGGCGGGGTGATCAAGGTAAAGACGCGTTGCTTCTTGCACATGGCGAAAGCGGTCGCCGCCAAGATGTTTGCCGCCATACCAGCGGGTGACAACAATCAGCTCGCCCACCCGCTCGGCCCGCTCCAACATGCGCAGGATCACCATCCCAGCACCGCTTTCCCCATCATCCGACTTCAGCGGCACCCCATCAAGCAGAACACCCCAGCTGTTATGAGTCGCTTTGGCATATTTCTTGTCCCGCTTCAGATCGCGGAGCGCCGCATCAATCTCTGCCCGATCTGCAACTGCGCAGCCGGAAACCGCATATTTCGAGCCACGATCACTGAGGATTATCCCTAATTTCCTCACAAACACGCCCTCGCGACAAGGGTCAGGGCTGCGCACCTGTTCATAACTCTGCCACCGCGGCTTTCACCCCAGCGATCCGATCCGCATTGCGCGGATGGGTGCCAAAGAACCGATTGCCTGCATCGGGAATGCGCGTGAAATAGGCTGCGCCGCGCACCGCATCAAACCCTGCGTTTTGCGTCATTTTGGCGCCCAAGCGATCCGCCTCAAGCTCAAAGGTTTTTGAGTAATTGCGCCGGCCAACCGCTGCGCCGATTTCCGACGCCGCATCAACCGAACGGTTGGAGCCGCCCAAAGCTGCCGCCAATACCTCAAAAAGCGTGGCCCCACCGCGCGCGAATTCATCTTGCCGCTCCAAATGCCGCAAAATATGGTGAGCCGCCTCGTGTCCAATGACAAAGGCCACCTCATCTGCGTTGTACATGTCTTCCAGCAGGGTCAGGGTAAATGCCAAGATTGGCTGTCCCGCTTCATTCACCGTTTGAAACGCATTGGGCGCACTTTTGGGATTTGGATCAATGGCGATGAGAAAGTCACAGTTCAAATTCGGGCTCGTCGACTTGCAGGTCTCGATTACGACCGGCCGCATCCGGCGCACAGCGATGGCAAAACGCTCGGGCACATCTTCGGCTTTCAAAACGCGCGGCTCATCCGCTACCACGACAGAAGATCGCGCATCTGGCATGAGTGTGCATCCGGCAAACGCAAGCATCACAATTACAGGAATGATCCGCATTCCGCTCTCCTTAAACCTCTCCGGCAGCCTACCCATAAAATTGCTGCAAACCAACCCTTTGATCCGGCCTCTTAGGCGAGAAATCACCCTGTGCGCTAGTCACTTGCACCATAAGTAAATCTGATTAAGGTTAGCATATGTTTACCATTGAACATGGCTTTGAAGCCACCTCTATAACTTTGATCGATGATACGATCGGCGCGCTTTTGGAAGATGTGTGTATCAAATCCTATGAGGACCGAATTGTAATTGAGCAATGGGACGCCGCCCGTGATCGCATGCACAGGATCACGCTCTCCATGAACCAAGCCCGCGACCTTGCCGCTGCGCTGGATTTGCCTGAAGGCGTCTACCAACGGGCCGAACCTTAACTGCGAAAGAGCCAAAGATGACGACCGGATTTTATTGGGATGAGCGCTGTTTTTGGTTTTCTGGCGGCAATTATGCCTTCACCCAGCCCGTGGGTGGCTTGGTTCAGCCTCTCGCGGCTGGTGGCATTCCTGAAAACCCCGAAACCAAACGCCGGTTGAAGAATTTGATGGACGTCACCGGGCTGACCCAGACCCTCGCAAGCCAAAGCGCGGATATTGCCACGCGGGACGCGCTGTTGCGGGTGCACCCCAGCAGCTATCTTGATACATTTGAGGAGGCATCAAAGGCAAACGGCGGCGAGCTGGGTCTGCGCGTGCCTTTCGGTCATGGCGGTTATGAGCAGGCGGCGCTGTCCACCGGACTGGCTTGCCGGGCGGTTGCAGATGTGATGGCGGGACGTGTGAGCAATGCATATGCGTTGTCGCGCCCCCCGGGGCATCATTGCTTGCCAGACTTTCCAAATGGGTTTTGTCTTTTGGCCAATATCGCCGTGGCGGTCGAAGTCGCCCGCAGCACGCAGCCGGATTTGAAAGTGGCCATTTTGGATTGGGATGTGCATCACGGGAACGGGACAGAGGCGATTTACATCGACGATCCAGCCGTTCTGACCCTCTCTATCCATCAAGAAAAAAATTATCCGCTGGACAGCGGAGACGCCGA
>JAKMFM010000222.1 GCA_022425445.1 Planktomarina sp. | reverse complement strand
TTGCGCAGCTCCGCGCCCTGCTGTGGCGTGCTTTCTTTCTGCCCTTTCGCATGCTCTGGGCTCTCATCTGGCGGCTTGGGCTGGTGGTATGTTTATTGATCAGTCTCGGTGTTGCCTATTTCGCGTCAACGCTCCCCGAGGCTCATGAGATGATCGACGGGCGGGCGGCCGGGGGAGTGAGTGTTATGGAGCGTAGTGGGGGAGTCTTCGCATGGCGGGGCGACCAATTTGGCGGGATGAGTAGGGCCGAGACGATTTCACGATTTTTGAAAGCCGCGGTCGTAGCCACAGAAGATCGACGCTTTTTTCGTCATTTTGGCATCAGCCCCCGCGGCATGGCCTCTGCCATTCGGATCAACTTGAGTGAGGGACGGGGTCCTTTGTCCGGTCATGGTGGCTCTACCATCACACAGCAGACTGCAAAGCTGTTGTGCTTGGGCGTCGCCTTTAATACGGACGATTGGCCCTCTGAACGCGAATATGAGCGGCAGTGCCGCCGCACCACACTCTGGCGCAAGATCAAAGAAGCAAGCTTCGCGCTTGCGATGGAGCTGCGCTACTCCAAAGATGAGATCCTGACAATCTACCTCAACCGCGTCGCATTGGGCGCCGGCGGTCGCGGCTTTGAAGCAGCCGCTCAAAGATATTTCGGTAGATCTGCCAATCAAGTAAATGCGGCGGAGGCAGCCATGTTGGCCGGCTTGCTCAAAGCCCCATCGCGGCTAGCGCCCACCCATAATCTGAAGGGAGCACAAGCGCGTGCGAACGTGGTCCTTGGGCTGATGCTGCGGGAAAATTACCTCTCTGCCGCCGAGGCCAGCTTTGCCATTGCCAATCCCGCGGCCCTCAGCCCAGCAGCCACAGCCCGCGCGGGGGGATATTTTGCAGATTGGATCATGACGACAGGTCCAAGGTATTTCACCCGCAACACCACGGAAGATGTTCTGATCCAAACCACGTTGGATCAAACCATTCAAACCGCAACAGAGCAGGCCGTCCGCCGGGTGTTCGATGACAAAATTTCGAAGACTTCTAAAACAGAAGTCGCGGTTGTGGTGATGAACAAAGAGGGCGCCGTTCGGGCCATGATCGGCGGGCGTGACATGCGCACGACCGGGGCGTTCAACCGTGCCACTCAGGCGCGACGACAAACCGGATCTGCCTTCAAGCCCTTCGTCTATGCCGCCGCGCTTGAGCTTGGCCATACGCCCTTCGATCGCGTTCGCGATGAGCCAATCACCCTCCATATTCCCGGATCCGGCGCTTGGAGCCCTTCTAATTACAGCAAAACTTTCGCCGGGGACGTGACCTATACTCAAGCCCTGGCCGAATCGCTCAATATTCCAGCTGTGAAGATTTCTGAGCACATTGGCCGCGATATGGTTCAAAAAATTGCTTGGGATTTTGGCTTGCAAGATGCGCTTGCAGATGGCCCTGCACTGGCCCTTGGCACATCAGAAAGCACCTTGATCGAAATGACTGGTGCCTATGCAGGCATCCTAAACGGCGGCACATCCGTTCAACCCTATGGGATCACGTCGCTGAGGCTCTTGGGGGAAAGTGAGCCACTGGCAGGCCGCACAGGCGGCATTGGCGAGCGCGTCATTCGCACCAAAACAGCCCGAGAGCTTACCTATATGATGCATGAGGTCATCCAAAAAGGCACCGGACAGCGCGCTCGGATTTATGATATTGAAATTGCAGGAAAAACTGGAACCACCCAAGCGGCGCGGGATGCCTGGTTTATTGGATTTACCTCTGATTTTGTTATAGGCGTTTGGATGGGCTACGATGACAATCGACCACTCAAAGGCGTAACAGGCGGCAGTATCCCAGCGGATATCTGGCGGGAAACCATGCTGGCCATAACAGAGCAAGCCAAACCTGGTCCGTTACCGATGTTGCGCGACCGCATCCCGGCGGGAGTCGGACGCTCACCGATCGACGGCACTCCAGAAAAGCCCAAAGCAAAAACCCTCACGCAGCTTCTTTTCGGACTCTTCTCAAAAGAAAATTAAACCACCGACGGGCCTAGCGGCAGATGCCGTTCAGCCTAAGCGCGCTAAATCCTGGGTCAACTTCGCAATATTGCCGTTGCGCGCGTCGAGCAGAGCACCGATCTCCACCCGCTCCGAAGATAAAAGGCTGATACCTTCTATAATGATATCAAAAAATAAGTTCCGCCCCGAACGGTCAGACACCCGGAAGGCGACTTCAAAGGGCGCAGAGCCGCGCAATTCGGTCACGGCCATCACCTCATAGAATTTGCCCCGATCACTGGTGCCGGTCACCACGATTTTACCGCCCACAAATTCATGAAACCGCTTGCCGTATTTTCGCGCAATGTATCCTCGAAACGCCGCGACATAGGCCTCGATCTCCACAGGGTTGGCCGTGCGGGCTGCAGGACCAAGCGCTGAGCGGGCAATGATGTTCACATCGGCATAATCCGCGAAAATGCGTTCAAACCGGCCGATCAACTTCGTTTCGGATATGCCCGAGTCAATCGCCGCATTGATCTGGCCGACCAATTGATCGACCAATTGGGTTGCTTCTCGTCTGTCCAAAGCAAAGACGGGGCCAGCCAAGGCGCAAGATGCAAACCCCGCCAAAACTGTACGGCGGGCAATATGTGATTTATTCGAATTCGGCATAGGGATCGATATAGGCATCGTCGGAAATGTCTTTCAATTCAAAACGGCGGCTTTGGAGATAAACCAGCCGCGATTGGGCGTAACTGTCGGCACTACTGTAGAGAACTTCATCAATCTGGGCACCATAAATTTGTCTTTTTTGTAACAGCTCTCCCAAATTAGAAGCGGTGCGATACTCTGAAACTGGCGATTTTAGTATTTGACCAGCTGGATCCAACAGAAGCATATCGACAAAGAGCGCCGTCCCGTCACGCAGGTTTGATGGGCCGAACACAGGTAATTCTACATAAGCGCCTTCGCCCACGCCCCAACCTTGTAAAGTCTCGCCGAAATCGGTGTCTTTTTCCACAAGTCCAATCTTTTGCGAGGGATCAAACAGACCTGCCAAACCGATGGTGCTGTTGAGCACAAACCTTCCCGTATTGCGCGCCGCAGACGATAGATCCAATTGCAATACGTTGTTGACCACCTTTCCTGGCAAGCTGAGGTTGCGTGCAAAATTTGACACGCTGTTTTCCACAGGATCCGGAACGACATCTGCATAGGTTTTGGAGATCGGCGATAGGATGTTGCGGTCCAGGCCTTTGTTAAAAGCATGGGTGCCGCGATTGATCCGCTCGAAGGGATCATCCGCGATAGGGCCCTGAGCGGGGCTACAGCCAGACACAACCATCACGAGAGATGCGACCGCGAAAATTGACAACCGTTCCATCATGGACTCACCTTTTGCTTTGAACTTCGTAATAGTTTCTCGTGCTCTGTTGGGCAAACGTTAAGCATGCTGCCCTAATAAGTTGTGGCAAACCGGTTACAGACCCGCGCGCCGGCATCTCGACAGAGTTAGGGCATGAAAGATAAGTATCAATATGAGAGAGGCGACTTAGGACAGGTTCGTACCAGCTTACGACATCTTTTCGTGATCGTGGGCCTGTTCAGTTTTCTGGTCAATCTCTTAAAGCTGACCGGCCCGCTTTATATGCTGCATGTATATGACCGCGTTCTACCCTCTGGCGCCGTGCAAACGCTTGTCGCGTTGTCACTTATGGCCTTACTTGCCTACAGCGTCATGGGCGCCCTGGATCATACGCGTTAGCGCATCACCGCCCGTATAGCCGCGCGTTTTTTGACGCAGCTGGATCAGCAAGTATTTTCATCCGCCATGCAGAGCGCCCGATCCGGGCAGCGCAAAGAGCCGCAAGCCGCGCTGAAAGATCTTGCATCCATTGAGAAATTCATTGCATCACCAGCTCTGCTTGCGCTGTTCGATCTGCCCTGGATTTCAGTGTTTTTCGCCGGCATATATCTGTTTCATCCTTTGCTAGGTGCAATGACTCTTGTCAGCGGAATGGCCCTCATCGGCCTGTCGCTTGCAAATCAATGGGCCAGGCGATCGGCCTTTGCCGCCGCGATGCACTACACAGAAGAGCTCGAAGCGCAAACGCAGCTTCACGAAATTGAAATCGACTGGTTGCGCCAAATTGCTGCCGATCATAAGGCGGCCATTACAGCCCTGCGCGATCTGCACCCGCAAGAGCTGCGGCTGCGCGCAGATCGCCGCCGACTGAAACAAGAGCTGGCGGGGCTCACCCTCACCGCGCCGATCAACGGGGTTGTCCATGGGCTGACCATTTCCAGTGCGCAAGCGGTCGTACAACCGACCAAACCGATCTTGCATCTTGCACCCAATGACCAACCCTTTGTGATCACGGCCAAAATCGTCCCTGAGCAGATCAATCATCTTTTTGTGGGACAAGCCAGCATCATTAAACTTCTGCACAAAGGGGCGGCGCGAGACTTAACAGGCCGGCTACATAAAATTTCAGCCGATACCTTTCAAAGCCGACCAGATAGTCCATCGTATTATTTGGTTGAGATTGCTTTGCCCCCGCGCGAAAATACCTCTCTAAAAGGCGGGGCGCCGCTCTCGCGTCCGGGCATGCCGGCACAGGTATTTATTCGCACGCACAGCCGCAGCCCTTTGGACTATATGCTTGAACCCATCCTTAGCTATTTTACGCAAGCGCTGCGGGAATATTAATTTTTGCTTTTCTCACCGCATGTTTCCGCCTATCGCTGTGGTGAAACAGTTCAAAGGAGTGACTATATGACCGGAAAATTTGAAACCCGCCTCGCAGAATTGGGCGTGACCCTGGCAGATGCTCCAGCACCTGCGGCCAATTATGTACCTTTTGTACAGGTGGGGGACTTGGTCTTTGTTTCTGGTCAAATCAGCCAAGATGCCAATGGCTTTATCACCGGCAAGCTGGGAGACACGATGAGCACCGAAGAAGGGGTCTTCGCTGCACGCACTTGCGCGATCTCGCTTTTGGCACAGGTCAAAGCCGCCTGTGGCGGTGATCTCGACCGGCTTGTGCGCGTGGTAAAATTGTCCGGCTTTGTGAATTCCACACAAGATTACACAGAGCAACCAAAAGTTATCAACGGCGCCTCAGACTTCTTGGTCGAAGCCCTTGGCGATGCTGGCCGGCATGCCCGCGCCGCGGTCTCTGCCCCCTCTTT
>JAKMFM010000147.1 GCA_022425445.1 Planktomarina sp. | reverse complement strand
TCCGTTCCCCTTCGACCTCGACCATACAGGCGCGGCAATTGCCGTCGGATCGGTATCCTGGCTCGTCGCGGTGACATAGATGGGGAATTATAAAGCCCTGGCCTTTGGTGACGTCCCAAATCGTTTGCCCAGCAGGGGCCGACACCTCTGCGCCATCAAGGGTGAAAGTGACTGTATCTGACATCGAACGTCTCCTGCGAATCTTTCTCTTGATAGACCAGTTTGTTGGTCAAAAAAGGTGCCATACGCGACAGGCATAGCCAAATTTACGCCAAGGTGAGTTTCTGATGCACGTCATTTCAAGCCGATTGGCAAAACCGGCAAAGCGAGTTAACTCAGAGCTATGAGTCAAAATGAAATTATATTGATCCGCCATGGACAAGCCAATACCGGTGCCAAAGATGAGGACAGCTATGACAAGCTT
Source organism: Planktomarina sp. (assembly GCA_022425445.1). Taxonomy (GTDB): domain Bacteria; phylum Pseudomonadota; class Alphaproteobacteria; order Rhodobacterales; family Rhodobacteraceae; genus Planktomarina. The sequence goes on along the minus strand of JAKMFM010000147.1, from coordinate 11,342 downwards.
TCCGCTACAGGTCATCAACAGTCGGCTTGGCTGGGCGTTTATCTGCGCGCCCAAAATAGTAAATTTGATCGGATGATTTGTGGCAATCTTCGGCGGCATCAAGAGACTGCGGCGGGGTTAGGTCTGTCGCTGAGCATCGAGATTGATGCCCGAGTGAATGAGCTACGCTATTTTGATTTGGCCAAAGAATATCAAGCACAAACAGGCGAGCCTTTACCCAACTCAGCGGAAGAGTTTGCCCAGCATGTGCCACGGCTTTTCACCGCTTGGCATGCTGGCCGGTTGGACAATGCCCATGAAAGCTACCACAGCTTTGCAGATCGCTTCGCTCAAGTAATGTCGGAGCTTGCCGGCCTGGGTGGCCGCAGTTTGGTGATCACTTCTGGCGGCGTGATTGGTATGTCGATTGCCCGGCATTTATCCCTTGGGCCGGAGGGATTTTCACAGGTGATGCTGCCTATCCACAATTCTTCGATACATCGCTTTTCAATTGCAAAAGGGGCGACGCAAATGGCAAGTTATAACGGCACGCCGCATCTGGATGCCGCCGACCGCCGTTATGCACGAACAGTGATTTAATACATGAATTGGAACAAAAAATGCTAAAACTTTTTGCCAATAAGGGCACTATTTCTGTAGCAGTTGCGCTTGTACTGGAGGAAATAGAGGCCGGTTATGAGCTGTGTTTGATTGATTTTGCGGCCAATGAACAGCGCAGTCAGGCCTATTTGGAGATTAACCCGAAGGGCCGCGTTCCAGCTTTGGTCACCGCGGGTGGAATATTGACCGAGACGGCGGCGATTCTGGAATATATCGCCCCACATCTGCTGCCAAAGGATGCGTTTGAATGCGCCAAGCATCGGGAGATCTCCTATTATCTTGCCGCAACCATGCATATAAACCATGCACATAAATTGCGGGGGTATCGCTGGGCTGATCTGGAAACCTCCTATGACGATATGAGAGCGAAAGTTCCGCAAACCATGGCCGAAAGCTGTGCCTATGTGGAGGATTTGATCATCGGGCCTTATATATTTGGAGCACAGTTCACCCCGGCCGACGCCCATCTTTTTGCCATTACACAATGGTTCGCTGGTGATGCGGTGGAGATCCAAAATTACCCCAAGTTGGCACAGCTGCAACAGTCGGTTGCTGCGCGTCCCTCGGTTGCCAGGATGGCTGAGAAAGGCCTTTTATGACCCACGTTTGGATTCGCGCAGAAGAGCGTCCGAATGAGCAACGCGTGGGCGTGACCCCGGGCGGTGTCACAGCGCTTGTGCAAGCCGGGTTTCAGGTGACTTTGGAAGAAGATCCGTCTCGGGCTATTGCGCTGGCCGATTACACTGGGTGCAGCTTGGCCGCCACAGGATCCTGGCGGACGGCCCCCAAAGATGCGATCATCTTCGGATTGAAAGAGTTGCCAGAAGACGACACCCCGTTGGTGCATCGCCACATCATGTTTGGTCATGCCTATAAGGGCCAGCCGGACGGCGCGCGCTTGTTGGAGCGATTTAAGCGTGGGGGCGGGCGGCTTTATGATTTGGAATATCTCACGGATGACACTGGGCGGCGCGTCGCAGCCTTCGGCTATTGGGCTGGATATGCTGGGGCGGCCGTTGCGCTCAAATGCTGGGCGGCGGCACGCAGCCGCGCGCTATGCGCCCCTTTGCAGACCTTTCCCTCCGCAGGGGCACTGCAAAACCATATCGCCGAAGATCTCGGCACGGACGCGCGGCCAAAGGTGATCATTATCGGGGCGCTGGGCCGGGTGGGCCGCGGTGCGCGTGATTTTTGCGACGCCATAGGCGCCGAAGTGACCGGCTGGGATATTGCACAAACTTCTCAGGGTGGGCCATTCCCGGAAATTTTGACCCATGATATTTTTCTCAATTGCATCCTTGCTAGCGCGTCAACTCCAGAGTTTGTATCGGCCTCCGCCGCAAGTGCGCCGCGGAATCTTCGGGTGATTGGCGACATTGCATGCGACCCGGGCAATGCCTTTTCTCCCATAAAAGTTTATGACCGCACCACAAGCTGGGAGCATCCCGCATTGCGCGTTCATGATACTCCGATTTTGGATGTCACGGCGATTGATAATTTGCCGTCACTTTTGCCGCGTGAAAGCTCGGAGGATTTTGCTGCACAGCTTTTGCCAAGCTTACTGGGTTTGCACGATATGGCGCAGGGCGTTTGGAGCAAGGCAGGCGCACAGTTTGATCACCATCTAAAGACCTCTGTATAATTCAAAGACGATGAAAAATAGGGCTGCGCCTGCTGGGGGGCAGGCAGGCGCAGCCTAGTTTTGCCACTGGGCGGGCAATTCTTCCGTAATTATCTGTTTTAAATAAGTTTTATCGGGCCATGGCGGTTTCGTGAAATGCGCGTTATGCAGCGGTCTCATCTATCGATATTGGGCAAAGACGCGGTGTCTTGAAATCCTCAATTCTTGCCAAAAATCTTGAAATATAGCCAGTCAGGCAGAAAGCGACTGCCTCGAAAAACCCAAGAAAATAGACGCGGAAAGCTGTATTGAAATCGCGCAGTTTCCATGTGGCGCAGCATGTGATCGGCGGCTTGTTCTGGCGACATTATAAAGGGCATCGCAAATGTATTTTTATCGGTCAGGCGGGTTTTAATAAAGCCGGGATTGGCCAGTTGTACTTTGATCCCCGTGCGGTGCAAATCGGCGCGCAGGCTTTCTGCCAAGGCCATAAGCCCCGCTTTTGAGGGTCCGTAGCCAATGGCACCCGGAAGACCGCGAAACCCAGAAAGAGAGCCGGTCAGCACAATATGCCCGGCGTCACGCGCCAGAAACGACTCCATCACTTGATCTAGCACCCGAAACGCGCCGGTGAAGTTGATGTCGGCCATGGTCATCGCCTGTGTGCCATTCCAATCTTGTGCGGGCATGGGCCAATATACTCCTGCTAGAAAAACCACCCCGTCCACATGTCCCAACCTCGCTCCAGCCGCTGCAACAGACGCGCTATCGGCCAGATCCAAAGGCAAAACCTCGGCTGGGCCGGGAAGCGCATTGGCCAAGGCCTGCAAACGTGTCTGTGAGCGGGCCGATAGGATCAGCTCTGCGCCTGCGGCACTCATCTTGTGAGCAAGCGCCCGGCCAAGCCCCTCACTGGCACCTATGAGCCAGTAGCGTTTTGCCGTATAATTCATCGTGGATCAAACCGCTGGTAGAGGTCGCATCGTGGCGACCAGTTCTGCAACTTTGAAGCCGAATTTTCGAAACTGGCTCCGGTTCATGATGGCGCCATTGTCCATAAGATACATCCAATCTGTGACCTTGAGCGCATGGCCACCGGCCTCTTTGGTTAGTTTAATTTCATAGGAAAGCATCACAGTTGCGCCCGATTGCTGCCCGTGGCCTGTCCCGATTAAATCTGGTGCAGTGGCTTGAATTTGGCCGTCATCACTGAGCTTCAAAGTCCATTCGCGATGCTGAATGGTACCGCTGTCGTAGTGAAACTCTTCAGTCATACGACCTTCGTTGCCCTGCCATTCTGCAAACATCTGAGCGACAAAGCGGGTGCTGACCCGGCCAAAGGGGCCATAGATCACCCCTTCACAAAGCATCGGCCCTTTGAGGATCTCTCTGACGTCGAACACAGGCGTGCTGGCGACATAGTGCTGCGGGCGTTGGGCTCTGAAGCCGGTTGCATGGCGCAGGCCAAGCGCCAAGGCGAGTGCGGCCAAGATGATGAAAGTCATGGTCATATCTGTTCATCCTGTAATGGGGTTTTGATGAGCAAGCCAATCGCAACCAGTTTTAAGACGAGCGGGCAAACCGCGTAGAGAAAAGTGAGGGTCCAAAGGGCCTGCTCAGTTTGTTCTGAAGCCGTGGCGTCGAACCCTGCCCCGTCTAGTATTGGGAATACAGCTATGGCGGCAGCGGCTAGGGTCAACTTGCTCATCAAAGACCAAAGTCCAAAACCTTGTCCCCCGCTGGGGGCGATGATGGATAATCGGTGTGCAAAGGCCGCCGGTAGAAGTGTCAAATCTGCGCCGATGCTTGCGCCCGAGGCAATGCAGACCAAAGCAAAATAGGCCACATCACCGCCGCGCAAAAATGCCGCCAAGGCAAAGACGACAATGGCCAGGCCCATGGCGCAAACCAAGCTTTGGCGCGAGCCAAATCTCTGGGCCGCCTTGGCCCAAAGCGGGGCGGAGCCAGCGGCGCAGAGGAAGAAGATCAGCAGCAATCCACCGGCCCAAGTGCCTGCTTGCAGCCGATGGGTGACAAAAAACAAAAACAGCGTGGATGTGACAGCCACTGGCATTGCATTGACAAAGGCTAGGATCAACAGTCTGCGCGCCGGATCATCGCGCCAGATGCGGGTGAAGTTGGATGGCTCACGGGGCGCTGTGCCGCCCCATTGATGTCTCATCATCCATGCGGCCAAGAGGCCACACCCGGCAAATCCGAGGCTAAAGCCGACCATAGGCGAGGCGGTCCAGATCGTAAGAAGGGCGGGCGCTACCGCCGCCAAACAAATACCAATTAGCCCGCCGGTTTCGCGCCAAGCGGCCACTTGCATATGCTTGCCAGGAAGATGAGAGGCCGCCAAAATACCTTGCGCATAAAAATTGATCGTCAGAAAGCTAAAGGCGCTGAACAGCCCCGTCATTGAAACGGCAAACCACAGCAAAGGCGCGGTGCGCGGTGGGATGGCAAACAGCAATATTAAAGACCCGATCAGGATGAAAACTGAAAACCCGATCCAAAATCTGCGTTCGCGCCCAAGCCGTTCAGATATCCAACCAAATAGGGGATCTTGCACCGCATCCAGCAGGCGCAACCAAAACAGCACCGCGGCGATGGCCGTCAATTCCGTACCATAGTTTTGTGCATAGAAACTGGGTGCAAAGATGTAGATGGGAATGCCAGCGGCGGCCAAAAAACCTGCAAAAACCGCAAAGGCAGGCAAAAGCGGTGGGGTTGCGTTGGCGGTCATCGGCTTATGTCGCTTTGCGGAGCCTCTGGGCAGGAGCGAAACCGCGCCCTGCGCAACCATAGCTTTATCGCCTGCCAATGGATCAGTGCCAAAACTCGGCGAGACCCAAGGGGGCGCCGCAGAAAACCACTCAGGATGGAGGCATTGGACAGGGGCTGGCGGGGTCCGACCAGAGTTGCAATCAGACCACCTCCAGCTCGAGAATATTCAATTGAAATTCCGATATGCTCTTCGCGAATGTCAAATTGGAAAGTATAATCACCATCGATCGGCTGGAACGGCGAGACATGGAAGATTTTTTGAGCGCGCACGATGTCTTTGGCTGTGATGGGAGACAGATCATCTTTGTGGCACAGGTAGCTGTGTCTTTGGCCGAAGGTATTGCTGACCTCCGCAATCACCACCCGCAGCGTGTCTTGCGCATCCATGCAGAGCCAGAAGCTCACTGGATTGAAAACGTGGCCGAGTGAACGCGGTTGGGCCAAAAGCAAGATTCGCTCTTGGCCCGGTAGATTTTGCGCCTTTAAAACATCGCGGGTCCAGGCCAGGCCACGCCCCGCTTTTGGGGTGCCGCCGTGGTCGCTGTCAAACAGGCTCATCAGATTGAACTGATTGCGTGAAAAAAGGGTCGGTCGGGAAACGTCTGCGGCCAAATCAATAAGCACATAATCTATCGCATAGCGAAAGGCATTGGAAACTGGTCCTTTGCGCCCGTGATAGGTATGCGCCTTGATGTGGTCGAGGCAGGTCATTCAGCGGCGGCCAAAATGGTCGCTTTTTGCGCCATCAGGCGTCGGGCCACCTCGACGCCTGTGGCCAGGCCATCTTCGTGAAAACCATTGCGCATCCAAGCGCCGCAAAACCAGGTATGATTTGCGCCATTGATGTCGCTGATAAGTTGCTGCGCTTTCAAAGCAGCTGTGTCGAACACTGGATGATGAAACGTGCAATGATCGTAAATCAGAGCTGGATCAATATCGCGCTGGGTGTTCAAGGTAACAAAACAGGGGTCACCTTTGGGCAGGCTTTGCAGACGGTTTATCCAATAGGTCAGATCAATACGGTTGGATCGACGGTCTTTATCTTCGGTATAAACCCATGACGCCCAGGCGGCCTGACGTTTAGGCATGATCGAGCAGTCTCCATGCAGCACCATCTCGTTGGGCTGATATTTCACGGCGTCCAGAGCCTTATGTTCGAGAGCGTTCGCATCACTGAGCATGGAGAGCGTGATGTCGGAATGCGTGGCGAAAATTACCTCATCGAAGGCCTCAAGGCTGCCATCTGTCATAAGCAACTCAATGCCCAACGAGTTGCGCCGAACTTGCGCCACGGGGCTTGACAGACGAATGTCAACATTGGCCTTCACTAACGCACTTTGAAGGCGGCTGACATATTCACGCGAGCCGCCGCGCACCGTGCGCCATTGATGCTGCCCAACGGCGCCGAGAAGAGCGTGGTTCTTCATGAAGTTGATCATTGCTTGCGCAGGAAAATCAAGAATTTGCGTGATTGGTGTGGACCAAATTGCGCCTGTGAAGGGGGTAAGATAATAGTCGCGGAACCAATCGCCAAGCTGCCATTTATTGACCAACTCACCGATGGTAATCGCAGGATCAATCAATTCACTATTGGCGCGTTTATTGAACTTTAAGATATCGCGGATCATGCCATAAAATTTCGGACGGACCAAATTTCGAGGCTGGGCAAATACAGCTCTTGGGGCCAGGAGCCCGTATTCCAACCAGCCACCGTCAATAGACGCACCGAAGCTCATATCTGAGTCCCTTACTGGCACGTCTAGCTCTTTGAAAAGCCGAATCAAATGTGGGTAGTTCACGTCATTGAAGACCAAAAAACCAGTATCTACTGGTAAGTCGCCGTTCTTGCCGGCCATTACCGTGCGCGCGTGGCCGCCGAGCCTTGGAGCGGCTTCAAACAACACCACTTGGTGAGAATGGCGTAACTCATAAGCGGCTCCCATGCCTGATATGCCACCACCAATCACAGCAATACGTTTCGCACCCGTTGGGGCAGTCTCAAATGGCATAGGCATGTCCTTTATAATTACTTGAACTCTTTACGCTGAACGCGCGGATTTGGATTACTTTTAAAACGTTCAAGTTTTTTATGATCCAAATGGTTTGATACGGCGTAACCCTAACATGAGAATGAATTTGGAGATAGTGCAAGAAACGGGTGCATCTGATCATCAGGTGGCCTATGTTGCATATAATTCAAATGCACTTGACGATCAGAAGGCAAACATTCGCGCCGTGACAAAAGCCATCCCGAAAAACATATGGGTTGATCATCTGAAGCGTATTCAGACAGACCAAGACCAGCAGGCCTTCGCGGAACTCTTTGGATATTTTGCGCCGCGGGTAAAAGCGTTCTTGATGAAATCCGGCGCAGCGCCAGGCATGGCAGAAGATTGCACCCAAGAGGTGATGGCCACCCTATGGCACAAAGCACATCTTTTTGATCCCAGCCGAGCCAGTGTGTCCACTTGGATCTTCACCATCGCCCGCAATAAAAACATTGACGCTTTGCGCAAACAACGGCGCCCCGAACCCGAGGAGCTGACTTGGGGTCCTGAAGCGGAGCCGGAAGCCTCTGATATTTTGGTGATGCAACAAGAATCAGAGCAGCTGAGCCAAGCGATGAAATCTTTGCCCGGCCAGCAACGTGAATTGATTGAAAAAGCCTATTTTGGTGACCTCAGCCATGGCCAAATTGCAGCTGAAACCGGTCTGCCCCTTGGCACGATCAAATCGCGCCTTAGATTGGCTTTAACGAAACTCCGCCAGACGATGAAATGAACATAATGAACAAGATCACCCATCACCTTTCAGATCAACTGTTGATCGGCTATTCCGCAGGCACATTGCCGGAGGCTTTTAACTTGGTCGTCGCTACACATTTGTCGATGTGTGATGAATGCCGTGCGGCTGCGCAAAGCTATGACTCTATTGGTGGGGCGCTTTTGCACGCGCAGCCAACCGAAGATTTGAGCGCCGCAGCTTTGTCCAAGACCATGGCGTTGATTGCCAAAGGTCCGAAAGCTGCCGCGCCAGTGCCGGCTGGCAGTGATCTACCGGATCCCTTAAGCGCCTACATTGGCGGTGGTTTGAGCGATGTAAAATGGCGGCCCATTGGCTTGGGTGTGCGGCAGGCCGTATTGAAAACCTCGCATGCCGCGACAGCGCGGTTGCTTTACATTCCCGCCGGTGCAGCTGTGCCGGATCATGGGCACCGTGGCACGGAATTGACACTCGTGCTAAAAGGCGCGTTCAGCGATGAAACTGCGCGCTTCGCGGCGGGTGATGTTGAAGTGGCTGGTGAGGACCTGCATCATAAGCCTGTGGCTGAGATTGGTCACGACTGTATCTGTCTTGCCGCCACCGATGCTCCGTTGCGGTTTAGCGCATGGATTCCGCGAGTGGCGCAATCGCTGTTCCGGCTATAGTTTCGGCAGGGGCGCAACCGGTTCAATCGCTTCGACCTCTTCAAAATCGAAATTGTCCAATTTAGTAGCGCGCTTACCGGCGCGCTCCGCCGCTGTGCTGATCCCTTCGATATCTTTGCGCGCTTGGTTGAAATGGGTGTTGAGCTTGTCTACCCGATCGACCACCAGCTCGACATCCCGATGCAATTGCCGCAATGCCGTGCGAATGGCGCCGGCTTGTTCGCGCATCCGCGCATCTTTGAGGATTGCGCGCATCGTATTTAATGTTGCCATACAGGTGGTGGGGGAGACAATCCACACACGGGCTTCAAACCCTTCGCGGATCAATTCGGGAAAATTTGAGTGTAACTCGGCATAGACCGCCTCAGACGGCAAGAACATGATCGCCCCATCAGCCGTTACCCCTTCCAGAATGTATTTCTCTGAAATGGCCTTAATATGTGCTTTCACGGAGGCGCGCATAAGTTTGACGGCATCCCTTGTCTCCAGCTCGGTCGTGGCGTTACGCAGCGCCTCATAGGCCTCGAGCGGAAATTTGCTGTCTATGACGATTGGGCCTGGTGGATTTGGCAAGTGGATCAAACAATCGGCACGCTTGCCATTGGGTAGGGTGGCTTGCCAAGTATACGCATCGGACGGCAGGGCTTTGCTGACGATCTCTTGTAGTTGGATCTCTCCAAAGGCGCCGCGCGTTTGTTTGTTGGCCAAAATATCTTGTAAGCTGAGCACATCGCCAGATAGTTTTTGAATATTGTCCTGTGCTTTGTCTATGGTGACCAAACGCTGTTGCAATTCGCCCAATGAATTGGCCGTGGTCTTTGCGTTGGTGGTTAGATTTAGCGTCATCTGCTCCTGAACCGCCGCCAAGCGAGCCTCCATCAATTTGAGCATATTGCTCTGCTGGGCGGCCTGCGCTTCTGAAACCTGAGTCAGGCCACCGGCCAATTGTTGCTGGCCATCGCCAATGGTTTGCACGCGTTGGTTGAGATATTCCATTTGGTTTGTCAAAGGTGCCGTGGCTTGTGCGGCGCGCCCGGCTGCGCGGGCCACCATCAAAAGTAAAATCATCACCACAAAGGCGAAACCGCCGGCAGCCACCATTAAGATCAAGGTAATTTCAGGGGTGACTATCATGTGCGTCCAAACAGTTTTTCAATATCGGTCATCGCCAAACTGACGTAGGTGGGGCGACCGTGGTTGCATTGGCCCGAGTGCGGGGTGGCTTCCATTTCGCGCAACAATGCATTCATTTCTTCAGCTTGCATCCTGCGGCCTGTGCGTACCGAGCCATGGCAGGCCACGCGGCTCAATATGGCATCCAACTGCGCTTGCAAGCTTTGCTGCATGCCGCCGTCTGACAGCTCATCAACGATATCCAGCACCAAGCGCTGCACATCCACATGACCCAAGAGTGCAGGCACAGATTGCACAGCCACCGCACCTTGCCCAAAAGGCTCAATGGAGAGACCCATTTGCGTCAAAGTCTCGTTTTGCTCCATCAATAGGGCTATGTCGCCGTCGGAAAGGCTGATCACTTCGGGAATCAAAAGCGCTTGTGCGCGCACGCCGGTTTCGGCCATTTGAGCTTTAAGTTTTTCATAGACCAAACGTTCATGGGCGGCATGAGCGTCCACAATGACCAAGCCGTTGTCAGTCTGTGAGAGGATATAGTTTTCATGCAACTGCGCCCGTGCGGCACCTAATGGACGGTGCTGGGCCTCAGGCTGTGGCGCCTCTTCAATCCGTGCAGACGGCTGGGGATCAAACATGGTCGCGGTCTCAGCCAGACCCGAATATCCAGGTGCATTGCGCGGCCGATCCATTTGATAAACGCGGGTTTGATTTGGAGTTTCGCGTGTAAAAGAGCCGAGAGCTGCGTCGGATACGGTTGTAGACGCGCGATGCCCCGCTTCAGCCAGCGCATGGCGCAGGCCAGAAACGATCAGGCCGCGGACCATGGCAGGCTCGCGAAACCGCACCTCTGATTTCGCAGGATGCACATTCACATCGACTAATGTCGGATTACATTCCACGAATAACGCCACCGCGGGGTGACGATCACGCGACAGAAAATCTGCATAGGCCCCACGCAATGCGCCAAGCAGTAATTTGTCTCGCACGGGTCGTCCATTGACGAAGAGATATTGAGCGACTGCGGCGCCGCGAGAATAGGTCGGAAGACCGGCAAAACCCGTGAGGCTCACCCCCTCACGTTCCGCATCGACGGGAATGGCGTTGTCAACAAAATCCCGGCTCATGATCTGCCCTAAACGCCCTCGAAGCGCGGAAAACATATCGCCCTGCTCGGCTTGAACTTGGAACACCACTCGGTCCGTAGCCGTGTCGCGCAAAGAGAAGGCAATGGCGGGTTCGGCCATGGCCAATCGTTTAACCACATCTGCAATGGCTTGCGCCTCGGCGCGGTCAGAGCGCAGAAATTTGAGCCGGGCTGGCGTGGCGTAAAAGAGATCCCGCAGGGTTGCACGGGTTCCAGGCTGCATCGCTGCAGGGCGCGGGGGGCTCATCTTGCCTCCCATGACCTGCAATTCTGCGCCTGAGCCTGCTTGTGTGCGGCTGGTCAGTGTCAGTTTGCCCACCGCGCCCAAGGAGGGAAGGGCCTCGCCTCTGAATCCAAAACTTTGAATATTGAGCAAATCTGAACCATCGATTTTGCTGGTGGCGTGGCGCGACATCGCCAAAGCGAGATCCTCTGCTGCAATGCCGCAGCCGTTGTCGGTGACCTGAATCAAACGCTTGCCGCCGTCGGCATAGTCTACGTCAATGCGTGTGGCGCCGGCATCAATGGCGTTTTCTACCAATTCCTTGATGGCCGAGGCTGGGCGCTCAACCACTTCGCCCGCTGCAATTTGATTGATTGCAGTCTCATTCAATTGCCGAATGAC
>JAKMFM010000115.1 GCA_022425445.1 Planktomarina sp. | reverse complement strand
TGCGGCCGCTGTCACAGCAGACGATTTTCCAGCTCTGAAATCTTTGAGCGATAATGGCATCTTCGCTCTGCGCCTTGATGGACAATTGCCCGCAGAGTTGCAGCCCCTCGCCAGCGTCCGAGACGCCGCCGTCGAAAGCTGGACCGCCCAACAAGTTCAGCAGCAACTGCTTGCGATGGCCGAACGCATCGCGCCGCAGGTCTCACTCGACGCGCCCCTGGCCAGCTTTGGCCTGACAGAAAATCTACAAGACGATATGAACCGCAGTGACAGCGTCGACGGTACGCCGCCGGCTTTGGTGATGACGGCTTTTGAAACAGAGCCGGGCAGAGCCGCTGTGCTGGACGCGGACGACGGCGTCATCATCGTCATTCCACGCGCCATCCATGTTGCCGATTTTGAAGACGCACAAGTGCAATCGCTGCAAAAAATACTGGGCAATCATATTGACAGCACCCTGGCGCGCGATGTTTTTGAAGCCTTCAGCAACGCTGCACGCGGTGCTGTCGATGTTGAGATCAACCCGACAGCCCTGCGCTCTGTCAACAACAGCCTGCTGGGCGGCGGGTAAACCCAATGGAACTCACACCGTCTTACGAAGAATTTGCCGCCAAATATGAGGCGGGAGAAAATCAGCTGGTTTATTCACGCCTCGCCGCCGATCTAGATACGCCCGTCTCGGTCATGCTCAAACTGTCTGAGGCGCAGAAAGATAGTTTTATCCTCGAGAGTGTAACTGGCGGAGAAGTCAGAGGCAGGTATTCCATTGTCGGACTTAAGCCGGATTTGATTTGGCGCTGCCGGGGCAAGACCAGTGAACTCAACCGCGAAGCTCGGTATGATGCCAACAGTTTTGTGCCGCAGGAGGGTAATCCCTTAGATGAGCTGCGCGCATTAATTGAAGAGTGCCGCATTGATATGCCGGCTGATTTACCCGCAGCAGCGGCCGGCCTTTTTGGCTATCTCGGCTATGATATGATCCGCTTGGTGGAGCATTTGCCGAATATCAACCCAGATCCCATCGGCGTGCCCGATGCCGTCATGATCCGCCCAACGGTTGTGGCCGTGCTGGATGGCGTCAAAGGTGAGGTGACACTTGTCTCGCCGGCATGGGTCAACTCGGGCCTCACTGCCCGCGCAGCCTATGCCCAAGCGGCCGAAAGGGTCATGGATGCGTTGCGTGATCTCGAGCGGCCCGTGAGCTCAACCCATAGAGAACTCAGCGGAGCGGCACATGTGGGTGCGCCCGCGTCAAATTTCACCAAAGAGGGCTACCTCGCGGCTGTTGAAAAAGCGAAGGAATACATCAAAGCCGGAGATATCTTCCAGGTGGTGCCAGCCCAACGCTGGGCGCAAGACTTCACATTGCCGCCTTTCGCCATGTATCGGGCGTTGCGGCGCGTGAACCCCTCGCCATTTATGTTCTTTTTTAATTACGGCGACTTCCAAATCATCGGCGCAAGCCCGGAGATTCTGGTGCGGTTGATGGACAATGAAGTTACGATTCGCCCCATCGCCGGCACGCGAAAACGCGGCGCCAATGCTGAAGAAGATAAATTCCTAGAAGCTGACCTCTTGGCGGATCCGAAAGAGCTTGCTGAACATCTCATGCTTTTAGATCTGGGGCGCAATGACGTTGGCAGGGTTGCTAAAATTGGCACGGTGCGCCCGACAGAAAAATTCACTGTGGAACGTTATAGCCATGTGATGCATATCGTCTCGAATGTCGTAGGTGAGCTAGATCCGGCGCATGATGCCGTGGCTGCACTGTTGGCGGGCCTTCCCGCCGGCACGCTATCGGGCGCGCCCAAAGTTCGAGCCATGCAAATAATTGATGAGTTGGAGCCGGAAAAACGCGGTGTTTACGGCGGCGGTTGCGGATATTTCTCTGCCGGTGGCGATATGGACATCTGTATCGCGCTGCGCACAGCTGTGCTCAAAGATGGCAAGCTCTATTCACAGGCCGGCGGCGGCGTTGTCTATGACAGTGATCCCGAGGCAGAATACCAAGAGACTGTGAACAAGGCCAAAGCCGTGTGGACCGCTGCGGCAGATGCTGCAAATTTCGCGGGCAAAGGCAACGGATAGAGATTAGTATTTGGCGGCCACTTAAGACAAACGTTTGATTGAAAGCGATATCAGGGCTTGTAAAAACAAGAACCATGCATCACATTCAGTTTATGGAATAAGTGGAGAACCCAAGCTGTGCCAATGACAAGACGTGATTTTCTCAAATCCAGCGGAGGGGTCGCGTTGGCCGCCAGTGCTGGGCTTTGGGCGCCGCAAACGGCGCATGCGCAGCTCACTTTAGGAGATATGCGCCTCGATGTGCTCAACGATGGAAGCCTACGCCTGCCAGGCAGTTTTATCTTTGGCACAATGCCACAAGACGAATTGGGCCCAATTTTGGAGGCCTATGATCAATCGCCCGAGCTGCTTACCCCACCTTGTAACGTGACACTTCTGCGCACCGGCGATCGCAATATCTTGTTTGATGTTGGCTCTGGGCCGGATTTCGCCCCTACGGCCGGGCTGCTGCCCGACTCGCTGGACGCGCTTGGCTTGGCCCCCGAAGACATCACCGATGTGGCCTTTACCCACGGGCACCCAGATCATCTGTGGGGCTTGCTCGATGAGTTTGATGATCCATTGTTTACCGAAGCTTCCTATCTAATTGGCAAAACCGAATGGGACTATTGGATCGATCCCAATACAGTCGACAACATTTCCAGCGACCGCGTGCCTTTCGCGGTGGGCGCCAAACGACGCCTTGAAGCCATTGAAGATAATATTGAATTTTTCAAAGATGGCGAAGAGATTTTACCCGGAGTGGCCGCGCGCGCCAGCTTCGGCCACACCCCTGGACATATGGCCTTTGAAATTCGCTCTGGAAGCAAAGCCGCCATGGTCGTCGGCGATGCCATAGGCAACGATCATGTGGCGCTGGCACGCCCCGCTTGGATCTCAGGGTCCGATCAAGATGGGGAGACTGGCGCGGCCAGCAGGATCAGCCTGCTTGATCAAATTGCAACAGAGCAGATGCCCCTCATTGGCTTTCATATCAATCAGGGCGGCATTGGCAGAGTTGAGAAAGCCAATGAGGGTTATAGGTTCATCGCGGAGATCTAAATCATGCTGAAAAAAATTGTTTTGTGTAGCCTTCTGGCCAGCCCAGCTCTCGCCAGCGAAGATATCGCAGATCAATATCCCGCCTCTTTGCTCTATTCTAAACCTGTTGAGGTGATCCCACATGTCTTCTCCGCGATCGGCGCCACGGCGCCCTCGACCTATGAAAACGCCGGACATAATAACAATCTAAGTTTCATCCTCACCGGCGACGGGGTTGTGGTGATCAATGCTGGTGGCTCTTATCTGCTCGCAGCAGCACTGCATGCGGAGATTAAAACCCTAACAGATCAGCCCGTGCGACTTGTGATCAATGAGAATGGGCAAGGGCATGCTATGCTTGGAAATTCCTATTGGGCAGATCAGGGAGTTAAGATTGTCGCCCATATCGACGCGGCCCATGAATTTGAAGATCGCGGCGGACAGAGCCTCAGCGGGGCGGAGAACCGTTTGCAAGATCGCGCGCAAGGCAGCCGGGTGGTTTTGCCGAATGAAACCTTCGAAGATGTTTATCGCGTCCCGTTTGGCGATATGAACATACAAGCACTGCATCTGGGTCCCTCGCATAGCCCGGGTGATATCGTGGTCTGGATGCCCGAGCAAAGCCTGGTGATTGCGGGTGACATCGCATTCCATGAGCGCATGCTGCCAATTTTCGAAGATACCATCACAATTGATTGGCTAGAGACTTGGGAAGAAGAGTTCGAAAGACTTGCGGCCACTTATGTCATTCCCGGCCATGGACACCCAACAAATATGGCGCAAGTGCGCAGATACACCCGTGACTATCTTGTCTATCTGCGCGAGAAGGTCGGAGCACATCTTGACGCCGGCGGCGATTTAGCTGGCGCCTATTATGTCGACCAAAGCCCTTACACCCATCTCGACACATTTGAAGAATTGGCGACGAGAAACGCAGGACGGGTTTTTGAGCAAATGGAATTTGAATAGCGGCTGCCGCTACTGCGCGGCCATGGGTTTACGAGCCAACTCGCATTGTGTCCAAAGATCACTTAATGCCGCAACCAAAGCGTCGATATCGGCGGAAGAATGCACCGGCGACGGGGTGATACGCAAACGCTCGGTGCCGCGCGGAACGGTTGGGTAGTTGATCGGTTGAATGTAAATGCCATAATCCTTCATCAAGATATCGGATATGAACTTGCATTTCATTGCATCCCCTACGATCACCGGGATAATATGACCCGGATTTTGAACATGAGGAATACCAAGTGCATCAAAACGCGCCCGCACCTCAGCCACACGCTCGGCATGCGCCTGACGCTCCTCCTGGCTCGCTTTTAGATGTCGCACAGAGGCCGTTGCACCCGCTGCAACAGCCGGCGGCAGCGCCGTTGTAAAGATGAAACCACTGGCGAAACTGCGGAGGAAGTCGCAAAGCTCGGCAGAGGCCGCAACATAGCCGCCAACCACCCCAAACGCCTTACCTAAAGTGCCCTCAATTACGGTCACGCGATGCATGAGGCCTTCTTGCTCGGCAATGCCCCCACCCCGCGGACCATAGAGCCCCACTGCATGAACCTCATCCAGATAGGTCATTGCGTTGTATTTCTCAGCCAGATCACAAATTTCAGCAATGGGAGCAATGTCGCCATCCATGGAATAGACGCTTTCAAAGGCAATCAACTTCGGACGATCCAGAGGTTGCGCAGCCAATTTGGCCTCAAGATCGACCAAATCATTATGTTTCCAAATTTGTCGTTCCGCTTTCGAATGGCGAATGCCTTCAATCATCGACGCGTGATTCAGAGCATCGGACAGCACCAAGCAGTCCGGAATACGCGCCGCCAAAGTGCCAAGTGCCGCCCAGTTTGACACATAACCGGAGGTAAATAATAGTGCGGCAGGCTTGTCATGCAGATCCGCCAATTCTTTTTCAAGCTGAACGTGATAATGAACGGTGCCAGAGATGTTGCGTGTGCCGCCTGCCCCCGCACCACATGAATCGATCGCCGCATGCATGGCATCTAACACATCGGGATGCTGCCCCATGCCGAGATAATCGTTGGAGCACCAAATCGTCACCTCCTGCGGATCGTCCTGCCCAAGCGAGGTTGCATGAGGGAAATTGCCATTATGGCGCTCCAAATTGGCAAACACGCGATAGTCACCGCTTGCGCGCAATGTCTCTAGGGATGTTTTGAAAAATGCGTCGTAATTCATGTCAATCTCCAAGCGCGTCTTGTACCAAGGAGTCGAGCAACGCTTGAACCTCTTGCATAATTCCATTGGGGTATCTGCGATATCCAATCACCACTTGGCCTTCTCGATCAGTAACGAAAATCGAATAAGGGCAATGCGCTACATTCATTGGATCAGCTTCCATCATCCTGCGCGACACCACCGCAGAGCAAAACAAAAAGATATCCGCAGCATTAAAAATCTTAACCTCATGACCAAGATCTTGACCGGTGCGTTCAAGCATCTCACCTGTGTGGCTGACGTAATCGATCACCAAACCCACATCTAAAATCGCGCTCTCAACGCTAAAGGTCGCATCATCGAAAGAGCCATC
This sequence comes from Planktomarina sp., assembly GCA_022425445.1. Taxonomy (GTDB): domain Bacteria; phylum Pseudomonadota; class Alphaproteobacteria; order Rhodobacterales; family Rhodobacteraceae; genus Planktomarina. The sequence goes on along the minus strand of JAKMFM010000115.1, from coordinate 9,008 downwards.
AAAAGCATAGGTGATCGCCTGAGATTGTGCGACAACCGGTGCCGCAAAACTGAGGGCCAAAGCGACGGCCAGATGACGAGACAGATTGAGGGGCAGTCCGAACCCAAAATATATGTTGCGCATAATCTCTCCCTGCCTCGCTCTGGGTGGCCTGCCTATGGGCGCACCAAGGTCCAACCATTTTCATCAAGGGTCATCAGATCTACGACACCCGCTGGAACCGTCTCCGCCATGGCCACGATTGGCGGCGCTTTGCCCTCTTTTCTCGTCATGCCGGAAATCGTATTGGCACAGGCGGCAAAACTCACGTTTGGCATCGAGGCGCTGAAGCTCTGGAGTCGTTCCAAAACCGGCGATGTGTCTTCCCGCAGCATATGCAGCCCAGCGTTAAAGGCCACGACACGCACTTCGATTGTCTCACCAAGCCCTTCATAGTGGCGCACCACATTGGCGGCCACGTTCAACACGGTGTTCATTTTTTGTGGATTATTGTCGCTGATTTGCAGCGCCAGCTTATGATCGGCAAGTCCGTCCTGCGCCATGGCCGCAGCCCCAATCACGCAAGACAGCAAAACTGCTGAGAGTTTCAAAATAAATCGCATATCGTATCTCCCTGATTAAAAATAGTTTTCGGCGAACAAGCCCGCCGAAAACTACAATATCATCCTACGTCTTACTCGAAGGTTTTCAAGTATTCGATCACCGCCGCTTGATCTGCCTCCTTGCGCAGCCCAGCGAAGGACATTTTTGTACCCTTGAGATAAGCTTTTGGTTTTGCCAAGAAGGCGGCCAATTCCACTTCGGACCACATTAGCCCATCCTGAGCCGCAGCGCGCAGCGCCTTAGAATATTTAAACCCGTCCACAGATCCCGCGGCGGCGCCCACAATCCCATTGAGAACGGGGCCAGAGCGGTTCATGGCTTTCTCACCGACCTGATGGCAAGATTTGCACTTCTTGAACACTTTATTACCGGCAGCCGCCAGCTCCATATCAATCGTTGGTGCCGCAGGCTCCGGGGCAGTCTCTGGGGCGGCGGTGGCACTGACCGCTGTGGTAGCTGTATTTCCATCCAGCTCAGGGGTCACGTCCAAGACCAATGCGCGCATGGTGATCGCAACACTGTCTTTGCAAGCTGTCATGCAAGGCTCGCCGGACCAAATCGCATATTCCGTCTGAGCGCGGTTATCCACGATAAAACCGCCCGCATTTGGCATCTCGAATTCCATGAAATTTTCACTCGACAACACGAAATCTTCCTCGATCAAGTCGTTGGAATACAGAATATAAGCGACAATCGCATAGACCTCATCATCGCTTAATGTACCCGCGTTACCATAGGGCATCGAGCGTTTGATATAGTCATAGGCGGTCGTCAAATGCGGCCAGTAGGATCCCACAGTCTTCAACGGATCCTCGTGGTCAAGCGTATCTGCTCCCCCTGCCAATTTTGGCCAATTGTCGACTCCTTCGGCAAAATCTCCATGGCAAGCGGCACATTTTTCGGCAAAAATTTCTTCGCCATCCAGCACGTCACCGGAGCCGACAGGCAGGCCATCGCCCATAGCATTGATGTCCCAATCCCAGGCGGCAATTTCAGCAGGCAAAGCGGCGCGACCAAGACCAAGTTTTTCAGCCATAGCAGGCGCGGTCAGGCAGGAAGCGGCCAATGCGATGGTTAAGGACTTAAGATACTTCGACATTTTCTGCATCCCCGTTTTCACGCACCCACCAAGTTTGAATGCAATTGTTGTGATAGATTGAGTTGAGACCGCGGACCTCTCGCAACTGCGCTTTTGTCGGCTGCACATAGCCCGTTTCATCCATGGCGCGTGATTGCAAAAGCATTTCAGAACCATCCCAATCCACATCCAAATAAAAGCGGGTGAGCGCCATTTTCTCGCCAGGCTTGGCCAAACGCGCGGTTTCCCAGGTTTTGCCCCCATCTCTGGACACATCCACACGGGTGATGGCCCCATTTCCAGACCAAGCAAGCCCAGTGATCACCAAAGGCCCTTGGCCATGGGTGATTGGGGCTTGTGGGCTTGGAGAGGTCACAACCGATTTTGCATCCATTGCCCATGTCCATTTCCGACTGGTGCCGTCTTCTAGCGTGTCGGTATATTTTGATGTTTCCTCACGGGATTCTACCGGCTCATCTGTCACTTCAATCCGGCGAATCCATTTGACCCACATATTGCCCTCCCAACCGGGCACCACCAAGCGGACCGGATAGCCATGCTCCTTGCGTAGGGCTTCGCCATTGGCCTTGAAGGCGACCAAAACATCATCCAGAGCCTTTTCCATAGGAATGGATCGACCATTCGATGACGCATCCGCGCCTTCCACAAAGACCCATTTGCCGAAGCTGTCATAACCGGCCTCCTTCAACAGCAGGCGCAGCGGCACTCCGGTATATTCCATGTTATGGATCATGCCATGGGTAAACTGTGCGCCGTTAAGCTGCGCACCGGCCCATTCCATGCCAGTATTGGCCGCACACTCACAGAAATACACATGATTTTCCCGTGGAAAACGTTCCAGATCTTCATAGGTGAACACCAAGGGCGTATCGACCAGCCCGTTAATCATCAAACGGTAATCGCTTTTTTTGAGATCAATCGCGCCAGAGTGGTGACGCTCAAAGGCACAGCCCTGCGGCGTGATTGTGCCGTCGAGTGCATGAATAGGCGTGAAATTGATCGAACTGACCGTATCGGCGGTCAACCATTCCACGTTACGACGAATGACATCCGCCTCATATTCAATCGGCAATCCATAGGGTGTGGCATCCACGCCATCACCGAAGCTTTGTGCCCAATCTTGTGGATTAACGATCAGAGGGTCAGCGGTTTGCGCTTGCGCGGTGGAGGAGGTCACAACACCTGCCCCAATCGCAGCAGCGCCCCCTAAGAACGCCCGGCGGGATGGCTGTTTGACGTTACGGTTCGACATGGTAATTTCCTTCAATCATACAGGGCCGCCTTAGGCCCCGATAACCTCAACTGAGTTGTTCGGATCCAGTAAGATCGTCCCTTGCTTGCGGATATGGTTTTCCACCACATCCCAAATTTGTGGGCCCTCAGTGCCTTCGTTGACGCTGGCCCAACCGGCGATCGTATAGGTTTTCGCAGCCTCAATCTTCTCGCCTGTTTTCAACAAAGTCATTTCAGTGATCCGCTGACCCTGGGGTTTGTTGATATCGATCCGATAGCCAAGCCCCCCCACCCGCACCATATCCCCACCTTGCTGATAGTAGGGATCCGGGTTGAACAAATTATCGGCGACATCTTCCAAGACAATATGCAGGAATTCACCGGTCATCTCTGTACGATAGGCCTCTCCATAAGACATTGAAGTAACGTTCCAAATATCCTCACGGGTAATATCTTGGCCCGGTAAAATTGATGGCCCCCAGCGCACGCCGGGCGATAAGGCGATATCTGCGTCCCGCTCTTCGATCAATGCGTTGCAAATGAGATCATCCCATGTGCCGTTGAAATTTCCACGGCGGTAAAGTGTTTGATTTTCTGCAGTGCGGCCAATGACTTCACGCAGCTCACTTTCATAGGGGGCGCGCTGTGCGTCGATAATTTTTGCAACCTCTGCATCTGGCTCAATCACATCTGAGAAGATCGGGATCAGCTTGTGACGGAAACCCATCATCTGCCCGTTGCGCACATCCAGATCAACACGGCTGACGAATTTACCATTAGAGCCTGATGCCACAATGATGGTTTTGCCCACCAAAAGCGGCTCGGGCAAAGCGTCATGCGTATGGCCAGACAGGATCACATCAATTCCTGTCACAATGCCGGCCATTTGTTTATCCACATCAAAGCCGTTGTGACTTAAACAGACCACCAAATCAGCTCCTTTGGCGCGCACTTCATCCACCATCATTTGCATGTTCTCATCGCGGATACCGAAGGCATATTCTGGGAACATCCACCCTGGATTGGCGATGGGCATATAGGGGAACGCCTGACCAAGCACTGCAACCTTCACGCCACCGGTTTCAAAGAACTTATATGGAGGAAACATTTCTGTCGGCTCATCCCATTCGCTGTCAAAGATATTTTGACCCAAAGCCGCGAAAGGCAGGCCTTCAACAATCTCATTGACCCGCTCGCTGCCCAGGGTGAACTCCCAGTGGAAGGTCATCGCATCGGGGCGCAGGGCATTCATGACATTGACCATATCTTGGCCCGAGGTCTTGTGGCAGGTGTAAGAGCCATGCCAAGTATCTCCCCCATCCAGCAGCAAAGCATCCGGGCGCTCCGCGCGAATTTGGTTGATGACAGTTGCGACACGGTCCAACCCACCAACGCGCCCATATCCTTTGGCCAGAGCTGAAAAGTCATTGTAGGTCAGCGCATAGGCAGAGGCGCTACCGTCATGAATTCCATAGAGCTTGCGAAAATCCGCCCCGGTGACATGTGGCACCTGTCCGCGGTTGGCACCAACACCGATATTGATCTCTGGTTCGCGGAAGAAAATCGGCTTCATCTGAGCATGAATATCTGTGACATGGATTAAAGAAACATTGCCGAAGGTCTCAAATTCAAGCAACTTGCTTTGCGTCAGCGATTGCTGTGCAGCCAATCGCCCCCAGTTTCCAAAGCCAGATCCACCATAAAGCGCAGCCGCGGCCATACTGGTTTGCAAAAAATCACGACGAGATATCATTTCAGTCCTCACATCCGCGCCACATATGCACGATATTGAATTCGTTTGATTATAAAAGAACCCACGCCCTGTGATCGGAACATGGGTTCCTTAAACTTTACTTAGTTTCGGACCGATGGGGTCTCTACAGACAAACCGTTTCCACGCGCCGCGAGATACAGCTCAAGGGCCTTAAACTCGTCGCCGCCCACTTTAAACGGTGTTGCACGAATGTTGGACATACAACCTTTGAAACGTGCATGGGCCGAGTTCAATTTAGCATTTTTCAACCGATAGGTTGGAAAGCCGTTTATTTGACCTTGGCTCAGGTGATCGGCGCGGATCATGACGCCGTAATTGTCTTCATGACAATTTGAGCAGGCCATATCCAATTGACCGACGCGCTTGTAATACAGATCCTTACCGCGCTCAAAGAATGGGGCTGCATCGCCATCGACCGCAACATTGATCGACATGCCACGCGATTGCAGACCAATCAAAGCAGTCACAGCCGTCATTTGACCGCCGGTATACTTCCAAGGTTCCGCCCCCATGCGCTCTGTGCGGCACTCATTGACCAAGTTTTCCATAGTGACCAATTCACCATTTTCAACCCGTGGCAGTGTTGAGCGAAGGCCCGCAAAATCGGCCACATCTTCGTGACAGCTTGCACAGGCTTTGCCTTCAGTCCCTTCAACCTTGTCAAACAAATCAATACCTTGATCGACAAACACGAAAGCAGGATTTTCAAAATCATCCATTTGCAGCGCCTGAGTTTCACCAGATCTAAAGTGCCATCCAGAATAGACCGTATCAAGGTTCTCAGCAAAGGCCGGTGCAGCCGCGCGAGTCTTGATAACATCCCCATCCACCGCCAATATTGAGTCGTCTTGTGCAGACGCAAACCCAGCGGACAAAGCCACGATGGTCGCACTCGTTAGTAAAGTCTTGAATTCCATTTTCAGTCCTCCCTAGACCACAAGATATTAGGCTATTTTTATTTTCTTTGAGGTCTCATAGACAGAACCATCATCGTCATACCATGTAAATTTGAACTCACCGGCTTCAGGCACCATGGCTTCAAATTGGAAGTATGGATTTGTGGAAATCGCAGGTTCCAAAGTCACGTCGATGATATTTTGTCCATTAAAATCGGCGACAAACCGATTGATGATAGAGCGCGGAATGATGTTTCCGTCGCCATCTTTACGCACACCAGATTCCATCTTATGGCTGATCAAAGTCTTGATCGTGATCACATCACCTGCTGCGGCCGATTTTGGAACCTTAACGCGTGGTTTTACACCTTTCGCCATCAGTACTTCTCCTTAAATTCTGAGTTTAGCCGCCGCAGCCGCCGATTGTTACTTTTACAGTTGCACCCGCCGTGCGGAATGAGCCGTCTGCCATTTTCGCGACAGCAACCACGTCTTGGGTTTTTGCCAAACGAATGCGCGTCGCACCGGAGCGCGTGCCGGCCATTGGACCAAAGTTAAATGTGGCGACCGCTGGCGTTGGGTTGCCTGTCGCCAACAGCATGATGGACACCGCGCCGGGTGCGCTGACCGATACCGGCACAGTATTGCCATTCTCTGCAATTTCTGGAGCAGTCAGATCAATGCCGCCCTCTGTAACACTGGCACCGCCAGTAAAGGCCGCGATCGCATCATCTGTTTTCGATGCAAAGGCTGGCATACCCGCGAAACTCGCGGCCGCGAAAGCGCCGGATCCGAGGGCCAAAATGTTTCGTCTCGTAAATTCCATGTTGTGTCTCCCTGATCTTATTCAGATCTTTAGTCTTTAAGGGTCAAAAGATATGCCACCACATCTTCAACTTGTTGGGCAGTCAGGATCGATTTGCCATCAAACTTCTTGAGCGGGCGCTCGTAGCCGCTGTCGATGTAAAATGCCGGCATGATCGTTCCCTCGAACATCATCTTCGCGTTGACGACGATCCCACGCAGTTCAGCCTCTTCCCAGCGATCACCAACGCCGGTCAATGGCGGGCCGACTTCACCGTGGAATTGCTGCTCGGGCATGTCATCATTCGTATGACAGGCAAGGCAGTTGCCCAATTTGCGGTTCATAAAGGTTTTGCGACCTGCAGCAGCATCCCCTGCAGAACCGCTCAAGGAGGCCATCACAGAACCATCCTCAAACGCGACATTACTCGGAGCAGTTTCCGCAACAGCGCTTGTCACACTCAACACCGACACGGCGGCGATTGTAAAAATATTTCTCATGCGTCCTCCCGAAACACTTTTTTATTTATGTGTACCGTAGTCGACCAACAGCGTATCAATCAACCACAAATTCACTTTAATGAATTTATTATTTCTGGCGGGCCTCGAAACAGGCCTCGAAAACTGCTAACTTTGCTCGGCAAATTTGCGGGCATGATACTTTTGAAAGCTCTCATCGCCGGCGTAGCCATGTTCAACAACCCAATTTAACATATTGAATGTTGTATGTTTCCCAAAAGCACCAGGCATGGTGGCCACAGCAGCTTGATTGGCCGGAACATCCTCGGCCACCTCTTCAGGAAAAAACATAACAGACGGAGTAAACAATGCGCCCCAGCGGCGAACCATCTCTTTTTCGGGCAAAATGGTGCCGTCAAAGTCCGTGACTTCGACGTCTCCGAACATATTTATCTGCACAACAAAGAAATTTGCCTCGATGTAATCGGCGATTTTGGCAACGGAAAAAACGTCCTCATGCATTTTCTTGCAATAGATACAGCCTCTTTGCTCAATGATGACCATGAGTCGTTTGCCTTCGGCGTTGGCATCGGCCAGATCCTCAGACAGATCTTTAAACGTGTCTCGCATCCATGGCGCTTTATGCAAACCATCGTCGCCCATTTCGGCCAAACCCATGGTTGCACTCATGAAAACAGCAGCGGCGATCAAAATTAAACGTTTCATGGCAGTCCCTTCCTATCCGATACGCCCAAAACTGGGCACAAGTTCTAACATCCATTGCGCAATATAGTTCATAGAGTTTGTCGCGATGAGCAATCCAAAGAGAATCAAAAACATCCCCATGGCTTTTTCCACCAAGGCCAAGTGCCGTCGAAACTGCGCCATCCAGCGCATGAATGGGGCGATAAACAAAGCCGCGATTATGAAGGGCAACGTCATGCCCAGCCCGTAGGTCAACAGCAGCAACGCCCCATTCCAAGCGGTTTCCGCACCCGCCGCGGTAAATAAAATCGCCGCAAGAACCGGACCGACACAGGGGGTCCAGCCAAAAGCAAAGGCCAGACCGACCACATAGGAACCGACCAGGCTGAGATTGGACATTTTCGAGGTATCAAAACTCAACTGTCGATAAAGCAACGCAATCTTGATCACCCCAAGGAAATGTAAGCCCATCGTGATGACGACGGCGGCAGCCACCCAACGTAGAATATCAAAATATTCGCGCACCACTTGCCCAAAGGTGGTCGCCACCGTTCCCAAACCCATGAAAATCGTGATCACACCAGCGGCAAAAAACATCGCCGCAAGCACAGCACGGCGCCGCGTGGCCGCTTCGATCTGTGACTCGCTGTTGATTTGGTTCATCCCAACCCCAGCCAAATAACTGAGATAGAATGGTACAATTGGCAAAATGCAGGGAGAAACAAAGGATAAAAGACCCGCAAAAAATGCTGAAACGATGGAAATGTCGAACATAAGGGGCCGCCTATATTGCAATTTGATAATTTCATATTACAATTTATGAATACGAAAGGTCAATTTCCAAATGTGGATGAAAGCACTGAGCCTCACCCTTGCGATGCTGGCCCTACCAGCTGTGGCAGAGACACGCTTGATTATGGCCGAGGAAGAGGGCTGTGTGTGGTGTGCCCGCTGGAATGAAGAAATTGGCCCAATTTATCCCAAAACCCCGGAAGGCCGCGCTGCGCCGCTGTTGCGCTTGGATCTGCATGAGACCCTGCCAGCAGAGTTGCAATTTACCCGCAGCCTGCATTTTACGCCAACCTTTGTGCTGATCGTGGATGGGGTTGAAGCCTCTCGAATCGAAGGTTACCCTGGGGAAGATTTCTTTTGGGGGCTACTGGGGCAGATGCTGATCGCTGCCGATGTGCCCATGCGTCCATGAAATTCGTGTCATTGACCCTTGAGGGTCTTATATGTCACACAGCTTAAACAGTATGCTTATGAGGCAGAACACGACCATGGCTTTGCCAGTTTTTGATAAGAATATTTGTCCTGAAGATATGGACAAAATGGCAAGTAACGCGGTTCGAGCTGCAAACTTCCTCAAAGCGATCAGCCATGAAGGGCGGTTGATGATCCTGTGCTATCTCGCGTCTGGTGAAAAATCAGTCAC
>JAKMFM010000061.1 GCA_022425445.1 Planktomarina sp. | reverse complement strand
AAGCAAAATCTATTCTGGGCTTTTGGCTATAATGTGGCTCTGATCCCCGTGGCAGCCGGTGCACTGTATCCTAGCTTTGACATGCTCCTCTCGCCCATCCTTGCAGCCACTGCCATGGCGCTGTCGTCGATCTTTGTTTTGGCCATTGCGCTGCGGCTGCGCTATGTTCGAGCGGCGCGGTGACGGCTTGCCAAGAAGGAGGGTTGCGATTTGAATATTGGTGAAGTGGCGAAAATGGCGGAATTACCGATCAAAACCATTCGCTACTATGAAGAAATTGGATTTATTCAGCCCAAGCGCAGCGCCAACGGATATCGCAGCTTTCGCGTGAGCGATGTGCATAAATTGGCATTTCTCGGGCGGGCACGATCTTTGGCATTTTCAATCGAAGATTGTCTGGCTTTGCTGAAATTATATAAAAGCACACGCGGGCAAGTGCCGATGTGAAGCAAATCGCACAGGAAAATTTGGCTCGCATCGATGCCAAGGTCAAAGAATTGCAGGCTATGCGCAATACATTATCGGACCTGATCGACGCTTGCGCCGGCGATGATCGCCCCGCTTGCCCAATTCTGTCTGATCTTGCGACGCTCAGTTAACAAATCGCTACTGTGAGCTGTTTTCAATGCCCTCTTAGGGAACGAGGGATCGTCAAACAGCGGTTAGCCCCCACCGACAAAACGGTCCTTTGGGCGGTAAAAAGTCTTTTGGTTCCACAAACGCCCGAGCAAATCGCGCAACTCGGTGATCTCAGATTTAATCTCGTTAGGAAAAGACGCGTTGGGAGATCTTGCAGCCTCTATCATTCGCTGGGACCGACGCGATACTTTTGCGCCGAGCGCCTCTTCGATAATCTCTAAGTCTCGGACTGATAGGGTGAATGTCTCATTCGGCTTTGTCATTTTACGTCCTTTTTCTGGTCAGGTCTGAACAGGCTAGGCTTACAGGCTGAGTTGTTTTTGAGCGTCAAGCTTACCCAGAAGCACGCTAATCTCGCAGACCTCAGAGTTTATGCGTTTGATCGTCGACGCTTTGTCCAAGTTGCGGCTTTTGAAGGTCAGCAGTTTCAAGCGATCATTCATAATCGCAGCGATGCGGTCGATTTCGGTGTTGTCGAGGCGATGAACGTTTTGCACTGTCATTGCGGTATCCGTTGACTGTTTCTCATGCTGCATAAGCTAGAGGTGCGGCTCAAAAAGTAAAGGAATACAATGGAATACTTCGAAATTCACAGTTGTTTCATAGGCTTCGCTGGAGGTTTCATTACTAAAATCTTTGCCATGAGGGCTTTTCTTTCGTTGCATGAAGCTTAGTTCGAATCGTATCATGAGAAGTGCGAGGACCGATAAACTGTGGGCGCCCCATCCAAATTTTTGAGTGAAACGGATATTAGCGAGGTCATCGAAATGGCACTTTCCGATCATGTGTCTTTTTCTGACATCCAAACGCTACATGGGCTGCGGGAGGCAGAAGTTAAGCAGTTGATGCGCAATACGTTGAAGGCCGGAAGTTACCGCGCTTGGCGCAAACGCGTGCATGATTTTGGCAGTCGGCGGGCGCATTACAAATGAAAATGCGGAAGAAATCGGATCTACCCTCTAAGATCTGTCGAACCTGTGCGCAGCCTTATGTGTGGCGCAAAAAATGGGCGAAGACCTGGGATACCGTGCAATATTGCTCTCAAAAATGCCGTATGATGCGAAAGACGGTCGCCGTGGTCACGGAAGATGACGCAATACAGTGAGGGCGGGCGAGCGGGACGCAGGCCCCGCTCGGCAGTTTTGCAATTTTAGTCGATAATGGCGTTTAACGTTGCAGAAGGGCGCATCACCGCAGCGGTTTGATCGGCATTGGTCCGATAATATCCACCAAGATCAGCTGCCATACCCTGAACCTCTGCAAGCTCAGCCAAAATAGCATCTTCTCCGTCCGCCAGAGCTTTTGCGATGGGCGCGAAATGCGCTGCCAGTTCAACGTCACTGTTTTGTGTCACAAGTGCATTGGCCCAATAGCGCGCAAACCAATAATGGCTGTTGCGGTTGTCGGGTTCACCGACCTTGCGGGAGGGTGATCGGCTTTCGTCCAAAATGGACTGGGTTGCCGCATCGACGGCTTGCCCCAATACGCGAGCCCTGCTGTTGTTTTTTACCTCAGCAAGGAAGGTCAAACTTTCGCCTAGTGCGCAAAATTCACCCAAACTGTCCCAGCGCAAATGGTTCTCCTCTTGGAGCTGTTGCACATGTTTGGGTGCAGAGCCGCCCGCGCCAGTTTCAAACAATCCGCCGCCGTTCATCAGCTTGACCACTGATAGCATTTTTGCTGATGTGGCCAGTTCCAAGATTGGAAACAGATCCGTGAGGTAATCACGCAAAACATTGCCTGTGATGGCAATTGAGTTTTGGCCCTTCGTGATGATTTCAAGCGAGGTCCTGGTGGCGTCGCGCGGTGTCATTATGTCAAACTTATCTGCCACACCCTTGGCCTCCAAGAGTGGTGTGACATAGGCAATCAATTCCGCATCATGGGCGCGGTCGGCGTCCAGCCAGAAAATTGCATTGCAATTTTCGGCTTTTTGTCGAGAGATCGCCAGGTTCACCCAATCCTCAATAGGCGCTTTTTTGGTTGAAGCGGAACGCCAAATGTCACCGGCTTCAACGGTATGTTCATGTAATACGGTTCCGTCGGCTAGGATCATTTTGACCGTACCGGCCTGTGGGATTTCAAAGGTTGTGGGATGTGAGCCGTATTCTTCGGCTTTCTGAGCCATCAGGCCGACGTTTTGCACCGTCCCAGCGGTTGCAGGATTCAACTTGCCGTTTTGTTTAAAGAATTTAATGGTCTCGTCGTAGACTGGAGCATAGGAATTGTCAGGGATAACGCAATTTGTGTCTGACTCCTGACCATCTGGGGCCCAACCTTTGCCGCCTGCGCGAATAAGCGCGGGCATCGACGCGTCGATGATAACATCGGAGGACACATGCAGATTGCTGATACCTTTGTCGCTGTCGACCATATACATGGGCGGGCGTGCGGCAATACAGCTGTTTATATCGGAAAGAATTTCTGGGTTATCTTTGACGCGTTCGAGCAAATCACCCAAGCCGAAATTGGGGTTCACGCCGAGTTGTGAAAGCGCGGCGCTATGGGCTTCGAAAACAGGCGCAAGGAAAGCTTTGACGGCATGTCCGAACAGGATTGGGTCAGAGACCTTCATCATTGTCGATTTCAGATGCAACGAGAACAAAGTGCCGTCAGATTTCGTGTTTTCAATTTCGGCAGCTAAGAATTCTTTGAGAGCTGCGGCACTCATGAAAGTGGCATCGACCACGGTACCCGCAGTGTATTGGATATCGTCCTTCAGGATGATCTCGCCATCTGTGGTTTCCAAAAGAATTTTTGCAGTGGTATCGGCTGGTAGGGTGGCAGATTTTTCATTTGAGAAAAAATCGTTGCCGCTCATGGAGGACACGCGCGTTTTGCTATCGGCGGACCAATCGCCCATGCGATGCGGATTTTTTTGTGCGAAATTCTTGACGGCCTTGGCAGCACGGCGATCCGAGTTGCCTTCGCGCAGGACCGGGTTTACCGCGGACCCTTTGATGGCATCGTATTTGGCGCGTATGGCTTTTTCGGCCTGTGTTTGTGGCGCTTCAGGATAGTCGGGAAGGGCATAGCCCTTGGCCTGCAATTCCGTAATGGCGGCAACCAACTGTGGCACCGATGCGGAGATATTTGGCAGCTTGATCACATTGGCATCGGCCGTTTTCACCAAGCGGCCTAGCTCGGCCAGATCATCGGGCTGGCGTTGATCTTCGGTCAGGTGGTCTGGAAAGGCCGCGAGGATCCGCCCAGCCAAACTGATGTCCTTGGTGCCGATGGTCACGCCTGCTGCGGCAGCAAATTTTTGGAGAATCGGGAGAAAGGAGGCGGAGGCCAGCTCCGGCGCTTCGTCAACTTTTGTATAAATAATATCAGGCATCATGCATTCCTTGCGGCTAGATTTGCCCTCTCATAGCGAATAAGAATACAAAGGTCGATGGTATACCGTGGTATGCGAAACATTTTTTTGATCGGTGATCGCGCTCTGGCTGGGCCTATAGCGCCGAGTCTGCGCGGGTGCGGTTGCGGCCCAAGCGCTGCTCGCGCCAGAGGATCACAACGCCGGATGTGATGATGACCGCTGCGCCGGTGATTGTCCACAAAGTTGGGATTTCGCTGAACCAAAAATAGGCCAATGCCAAGGCCAATAGCATAGAAGTGTAATCAAACGGTGCCACAACGGAGGCGGGCGCGTGACGGTAGGCGGCGGTGAGACAAATTTGCCCAATGCCACCGATCACTCCGGCGGTGACCAGCATGGCAGTTGCTTCAAAGGACGGTTTTACCCAGCCAAAGGGCAGGGTGAACAACGACAAGACTGTGATGAGCAGAGAGAAATAAAATACAATCTGCGCCGTCCCCTCTGTCGCCACCATCCGCCGCACGAAAATTTGTGCCAAGGCGGCCAAAGCAGCTGATCCTAACATTGCAGTGGCCCCAATAATTTCTAGTGTGCTGCGCGCGCCATCCATGTTTAAGGTTGGCCAAAGGACGATAAGCACCCCCATAAAACCCAAGGCCACAGTCGTGAGGCGGAAGGCCCGCACGGTTTCTCCCAAAATCAATGCGGCTAAAACAGTCAGAATCAAAGGTGTGGTAAAGCCGAGGGCTGCGACCTCTGGAAAACTCAGCACTCCAAGGGCAAAAAATCTCAATGACATAGCGGCAGCTCCTGCCAAACCGCGCCAGGTGTGGTCCAAAATATTGGACGTGCGCAGCGCCTTTGGAAAATCTCCGCGTGCCGAGAGCCAGCCCATCACAACCAATAGCGTGAAGAACGCCCGAAAGAAGACCTGTTGCCCGGTCGGCACCTCTTGCGATGTGGCCTTTATGAGCGCCATCATGAAGGTGAAAATCGAAACCGCCGTCACTTTCAGGGCGATGCCGCGGATGTGATCGGTCATCTCGGTCCAATCTGATCTGTTGGATTGCCGCCTATGCGGATTTCCTCAAGTTTAGAAAGAGCGAAAACATGACGATTGACAAGCCCTGAAAATTTTTAAGAGGTTTGTTAAAAAGTGATGAGGTTCACTGTTTGGTATGACAGGGTGAGTGAAAAACAAATTCATACATATGCATTTATGATTGCATTACCGATTTAAATTTTGTTTTCTGTGTGGGTGTCAACAAGGGAGGACAGACCTCTGCAGTTCAATCGCGCAACAATTTTTGCGTTTTTGGCGCTCGCGTTAACGGGAATGGCACAGGCCGCCGGTGCGGGAGATCCGGCTTTGGGCGCTGCCGTATATAAAAAATGCCAATCGTGCCATCAAGTTGGAGATCAGGCGAAAAGCCGTGTCGGACCGCAACTGAATGATATTTTTGGACGCACCGCTGGTGGACTGGAGGGGGCCAAATACTCCAAGAGTATGATGAGAGCGGGGCAAGATGGGCTGATTTGGTCTGAAGAAACCTTGGATAAATTTCTTGAGACTCCAAAATCTTTGGTGGCAAAAACTCAGATGAGTTTCCGGAGAAAGATCAGACATAGGGATTCCAATTATAGGAAGGAGAGATGGGCGGCCCTCCGTGTCGCGCAAGGGCAGGCCGCCAGGTGTGTTATGCGGCTGCGATCTGCTTTTTGGGATCATAAAATGGCCGCTCAACCACAGTGGCTTTGACCATTCCAGTGTGGGTCAAAACCTCGACTTCCGCTCCCAAAATGGCTGCATCTGAGGCAACCATCGCCAGCGCAATATTTTGCTTCAAGCGCGGAGAATAGACTGCGGAGGTCACTTTTCCGATGGGTGCGCCATCTTGTTGGATGCCCCAGAAGGTGGTGTTCGGGCCGGTAAGCGGGACGCAGTCGAGGACCAGCCCGACCTGTTTGCGTTTCGGGCCGTCGTGCTTGATCTGGCGCAGCGCAGCTTTGCCGATGAATTCTGCATCCATGTCGAGGTTAACGAGGCGATCAAAGCCCAGCTCGAAAGGGTTTGTCTCAATATCCGCATCCGCATGGTAGGAGAGCATCCCACCTTCAATCCGCCTGATCGAAGACGTATGACCGGGCTTCAACCCATGTGGCGCGCCCGCGGCCATGATCAATTCCCAAAGCTGATCGCCTTTTGACCCATCGCGCAGATACAGCTCATATCCCAATTCGCTCGACCAGCCTGTGCGTGATACGACGAGGGGGATTCCCTCCAATTCTAGCTCGCGCAGCCAGTAGTATTTTAGATCTGCAATGCTGTCTCCAAAGAGCGCTTGCATTATCAGGCCTGAGTTCGGACCCTGAAGTTGCAGCGGTGAAACATCAGGTTCTTTGATGTTCACATTGAGGCCGGAATGCACCGCCACGCCCTGTGCCCATAGTAAAATATCGCTGTCCGCTAGGGAAATCCAAAAATGATTTTCGGCCAAACGCAGCAGTATCGGATCGTTCAAAATGCCACCATCGGCATTGGTGATCAGAATATATTTGCACTGGCCAACGGTCATCGTGGACAGATCGCGGCAGGTCAGCATCTGTGTGAATTTTGCGGCATCTGGTCCGGTGATTTCGACCTGGCGTTCCACGGCAACATCGCAAAGGATCGCTTGATCCACCAGGTTCCAGAAATTTTGTTCAGGATCGCCAAAATCACGCGGGATATACATGTGATTATAGACTGAAAACGCCTTTGCACCCCATCGGACGGTCGCGTCAAAATAGGGGGATTTTCGGATCTGAGTTCCGAAGCCAAAATCATCTGCCTGTTTCATTTTGCACCCTCTGTACAACTGGCCAAACTGGCCAAGGAAAACTGAATTCTGGACCATACTTA